>JAGNWK010000073.1 GCA_017985985.1 Oligoflexales bacterium | reverse complement strand
GAAGCAACCATCCCCGGCGGCGAAGCGATAGCCTCCATCATCACCATCCCAAATTGTTCTGCCACAGAAATGGAGGGCAAGATAAAAATCTCACAGCCTTCATAGTAAGCAAACAGTTGCTCTCTTCCTGGAACTTGTCCTACAAAATAAATATTCTTTGTCTTCGATTTGGCAAGATCTTCAAGTCTAGAACGCAGAGGCCCATCTCCTACGACAACCAGATTAAGTGGAGCATCCGCCATAGCTTCTAGAAGAAACTCCAAACCTTTATAAGACACGAGGCGTCCGACAAACAGGCAGTAGGGTCCAAACTTTTTCTTTAACTCGACTGCTTGAGCAGATATTTTCTCTGTAAGAACATACTCCTTCAAAGTAACCCCATAGGGGACAACTGTACATTTAGATGGAAAGTTACTAAGAGTTTTAGAAAACCGGATCTGGGCTTGTGTTGCCGTTACAATCTTGCTTACTTTTCTTAAAAAAAGCATCTGGAATGGCTTATAGAAAATATAAATAAGCTTCTGCCTCACAACATCGCTGTGATACGAAACAATGATGGGTTTCGTAATCAAAAGGCAGGTTAAGATGAACTCCGCAAGAGGATTTGGCAAATGAACGTGAATCAAATCATGTGATTTAACGAGATTCCTAATCCTGAAGGCGAGGCTAAAAGAGAGTGGTTGAGAGAACAAAGTACAAAACACCCCACTCCGTATCACTTTCACACCTTCGATATCTTGAACGGCCTCTTCACCCTTATTGCCAAAACACAATACAGTAACCTGCTGGCCTTTACGAACCTGCTCTTCTGCCAGATTCTTCAAAACCGTTTCAATGCCGCCCTTACTTGGATAATAGAACTTTCCAATGTGAAGTATTTTCATAGGGAAGCCATATGCCTTTCAGGAGAAAGCTGCTGGTTAGCCAAAAGAGCGAGGTGAATCCAAAGAAAAAGGCTTGAGGGAGGAAAAATAGAAACCATCGAAGCCCAAGTCATAAACAAACCAATCAACCCAATCTTAAGAAAATTATGATCATTATTTTTTAAAAAAGAACGGAAAAATGCCAGAAATAATAGAGTAAACGAGAAATAACCAAAAACACCTTGCTCAGCAAGAACCATAATATGACCGTTCAGAGGGGGTGTAGAGAAACCAATACGCTCACCCCAATTTAAAATCTCATAATCATATTCATATCGCCATAGAAAATAGTACGAGTTTCCCTGCCCCACTCCAAACAAAGGATAATCTTTAAACAGATTGAGACCAAGTAAAGATGTGTAGGATCGAAACAAGCCAGAAGAAACGGTAGCTGTCGGGATGCTGAAATAATCAAAAAGTTTGGTAATATAATCATATATTAAACTTTGCCACACCCCAGAAATAACAAGATAAGCCAAAAAGAAGATCGATAAAAAAACCGAGAGTATTTTCACATATAATTTCTCAAAAATTAACAAAACAAAAACAAAAGGCACTAGGAAGGCTAAAGCCGCTGTCGAACGAGTCAGATACAAAACAAAGGAGCTCAATAGCAACAAGCTCCACCTGGACACATCAGATTTTACAACCTTAGAGAAGGAAAGATAAAGAATGCTCCAAGCCAACATATAGAAAAACACACCCGGCTCACTACTGAATCCAGCAGGACGGATTTGTACCACCGGCTTTGAATTCCTATAATCCAAAAACTCAGGAATCAGATCAGGAACTTTTAGGGTATAGACAAAAAAATAACCGTACAAAGCGTAGATAGAAATCAAGCCTCCCGAGACAAGATAGAGCCATATCATTTTTTTTTTGTTTAAGAAAACCAGATGTGAATGACTAATATAATATAAGACAGCAAAAAAGCTAAGGCTGTTAAGAAAATTTAGCCACGGAGAAACTCTGTAGTTATAGCGAAATATACCTTCTGCCTCAGGAAATCTTAGGTAGAAAAGATCGATCCCATCTATAAAATAAAAACAAATTAAACTCACAAGAGGGCTAAGCACAAAGAACAAAAACAAAGCAATACTTACCTTTGTAACTTTGAAATCGAGAAATAGGCAGGAGGAGAGAAGAAGAAGAAGAAGAGCCAAGACCTCATAAATTTTTATACTGCCACCAACATCAATAACAAAGACCTTCTGATAAAAGATGAAGAAAAACATGCAGCATACTATGTAGAATCTTATTTGGTCGACGGTCAAGCTCAGCAGTTTTTCTAATTTTAATAGCATAAACCGTCTCAACCCGCCTTTAATACCATTAGTAAATGATCAACAATAGAGATCCAACTCCGCTCTCTGGCTAGCTTTTTCAAACGATCTCGATCGGACTTAACTTTCAAAACTTGTTCGACAGCAGAAGCAAATTGCTCAAAATTATCATAGAGTGAAATGTGTTCCCCAAGCTTCTCGATTGTCTTCCAACGTCTCGCGACAACCGGAAGTCCAGAAGCAAAATACTCGTACAACTTCAAAGGATTAACAGCATCAATCATAGCTTTAAAATTATCAAGATCAAAGGGAATCAGCCCAAAATCAGCAGCTTGGGTGTATTTTGGTAATTCAGAATAAGGTTTCGGACCGAGAAAGTGGAGATTCTTCAGACCTTCCAACTTCGACAGATCAACTCTTTTGGGTCCAACCAAAACGAAGGAGATTTGAGGAAAAGCGAGAGCTGCCTTCCTCAAAAGCTCTTGATCTAACCAGGGTTCAATAGAACCAACATACAAGGCTATCGGTCTTGGAAGATTCAAGAGATCGTCGGGAACGACAGTTTGAGGTCTAGAAAAATGTTCGTAATTAACCCCATTCTCCAGAAGAAGGCTATCTGCCCTTATCGTTTGAGCTCTGGCAAGAAGGTCCTCTGAAGTACAAAAGACGTGGTCAACCTTTTTGATCAAATTTTCTTCCTGCCTGACACACTCCTGGGAAAACTTGGAAAATCCCTGCAGAAGGTCTGGAATACGGAGGATAGATTTTGAATAATTTATCTTTTGAAGCAGGGATGAGTAATAAAAATTATCAAGATAAACGAGATCTACATTTAAAAAGCCTGCTCGATTTATCAAGCTCATCAGATTAGGAATGCTATATCTATGCCAAGATTCAAAAAAATATCGAAGTGAAAAAAAGCCTGAACTCCTTGGAATAACAAGAGAGAACGGCACAGCGAAGCGAAGGCCTTCATCTGATTTGATAAGACCAAGCCTTGAATTAGCAATTTTTCTAGCAGTTTCTCCATCTTTTTTTTTAAGAAGATGGAAGATGGAAACCGGGTAAGACAACCAGAGAAGGCTATGACCTCTCCGGATAAATTCTCGAGCTATATGGTGGGATCCCACTTGGACGGTGGAGTCCCATGGTAAAGAAGTGAGCATGAGGATTTTCATCGCTTTTCTGCCACTTTCCTCAGCCCGAATCTTCCATAGAGAACAGCAAAGAAAACTCCTAGGAGAACTCCTGAGATGCTGATGAGAAATAGATAGAAGTTCCGACTAGAGAGCTCTCTTTCCACCAAACCTGATTTAAGGTAAAGCTGGAAAAGCTCTGCATTCAAAGTTACATCTGGAATCGAGAGATCCTTTTCTTTCAAACGAGAGAATTTCAATTCCCCTATAGACTGGTACTGTCTGCTTGCATTCTTAAGATCCACTTCTGACTTTTCGATTTCAAGTCCAATCAGCTTCATTTCATATCTTAAATTTCCCAGCTTTTGAATAGCGTCCCTTGCCTCATCCTGGCCAACAAGCCCTTCCTGCCGTAAAGCACCTAAGTACGAATGCGTATCCAGAGAACTTGATAGGTAATTGCTATCAAACGAATTAGGTTCGGATCCATTTTTTGAATCTAAGATCTTATTTGTACGAATATAGTAAAAAAAATCTCTCCCCTTAAGTTTTAAGGTTTTAGAAAAATAGTTGTAATCAATCGATGCAATCTCAGTTTTTATACCTTCTCGCTTCAAATCGAGATCGCGCAAAAGATCTGAATGTTGCTTTTGGCTCATTTTCAGACTCACTTCAGAAGCCGAAATTTTCTCATCTAAAATGAAATTGTACTCTACAAAATTCTTCTTGCTCCAAAACTTGATAGTCTTTTGGATGGCAGAAGATAGAGCAGGACCTACGTTTGAACCTAAACTAAGTGGAAAAGTGAATTGAAAGTCAAGTTCACGAGCCGATCTTTTTTTAAAATAAATAGGATTCGACGCATTGTTAGCACTCTTAAAGCTTTTAAAAAAATCTTTAAAACCATAATCATCTTGGTTCAAAGTAGCTGCGATTCCCTTCTCTCCCTCATTCCTAAAGAGCTCCTGATAAAACTCCCTTTGAGCAGAACTATCTAAAATCATTTGGAAAAGCATATCCTCAATTCGGTCAGAATTGTCTCTCTGAACTACGCTCTCCGTCGCAAAAGCCATAGGGAGTAAGGTGATGAATTTGCTTTTAACGGGATTAAAAACAAAAACGATCACAGAAGCCGCCAAAAAAAATCCCGCTGTAAAAAAAAAGACGAGCCTTCCCCTGCTAAAATAGCGCACGATCTCCCTAAGATTGAGCTCAATTGAGTCTTTCAAAGCTGGTTCTTTCATGTTTTGAATCCAAATTTCGGATGGACAAGTGATTAATCGATGCCTAGACAGGGCATTGGCAGTATGCCGCCTAAAAAAAAGATCCGCAAGGGCTTCACGCGGCTAGAATCAAGATTACAGCATCCTTATATAGCAAGTAAAATCATCATTTTCAGTTGCCACAGGGCTTGGCCACAACTACACTACTGACCAAGCCAAACTAAAAGGCGAGTGTACCAGTTTAGCACTATGCAAAAGAAACTATGCAAAATCAAAACAAAAAGACAATCCTCTCCGTCTTTGGGACCAGACCTGAAGCTATAAAAATGGCACCTCTTGTCACACTGCTTAAAAACAATACGTTTTTTGAAAGCAAGGTCTGTATTACAGCCCAACATAGACAGATGCTCGACCAAGTCGTAGATTTCTTTAAAATCCCGGTCGATTTGGACCTTAATGTTATGGCACCGAATCAAAGCTTAACCGATATCACCTGCTCCATTCTGAGAAAAATGGAGGCCTACCTTCATCAAATAAAGCCAGATCTCCTATTGGTTCAAGGCGACACAAGCACTGCTGTCACGGCTGCTCTAGCGGCCTTTTATCAAAAAATACCCATAGCTCATGTCGAGGCCGGCCTAAGAACACATAATAACCGCTCCCCTTGGCCAGAGGAAGTGAATCGTACACTGATATCTCGCATGGCCGATTTTCACTTTGCACCGACCGAACATTCTAAGAAAAACCTACTGAACGAAGCTCTCGATCCAGCGACTATTTTTGTAACTGGAAATACGGTGATCGACGCATTACTCCTGGCGAAAAGCACGATTAAGAAGGATACAGAGCTCACTGAAAGGCTAGAGAAACAGTTCCATTTTATAAAACCAGATAAAAAAATGATCCTGGTCACGGGCCATCGCCGTGAGAATTTTGGAACCGGCTTTGAAAATATTTGCCTGGCCATTCGCAAAATTGTTGACCAACACAAGAACGTCGAAATTGTATACCCTGTTCATCTAAACCCAAATGTGAGAGATCCCGTCAATCGCATCTTGGGTCAAATCGGAGTAGAACAAGATAAATCTCCTATACACCTTATAAGTCCACTAGATTATCCATCTTTTGTCTATCTGATGGGACGTAGCTACCTCGTTCTTACAGACTCAGGAGGAATTCAAGAGGAGGCGCCAAGCCTTGGTAAGCCTGTTCTGGTTATGAGGGACACGACAGAAAGACCCGAGGCTATCGAAGCAGGGACTGCAAGGCTTGTAGGAACAGAAGTTGACTCCATTTTTGACTCTGTTTCTGAACTTCTTAGCAATCATGATACCTACAAAAGAATGGCAGAGACAAGAAACCCCTATGGAGATGGGACAGCCTGCCAGCAAATTATTAAAACACTTGAGGAGACTTTACTTAAATGAAAGTTTGCGTTTTAGGTCTTGGATATATAGGGCTGCCCACTGCTAGTTTTCTTGCCACCAAAGGTTTTGAGGTCGATGGGGTCGATGTCAATAGTTCTGTTGTCGATACGATCAATAGGGGGGAAGTTCATATCTATGAGCCCTCCTTGGATATCCTTTTGAAGTCCGCCGTTCAAAGTGGCAGGCTAAAAGCTCATACCAGTCCAACAAAGGCTGATATTTATATAGTAGCTGTGCCAACACCATTCCGTGAAAATCATCTACCTGATCTCAGCTATGTTGAATCTGCCACTCGCACACTTGCTCCCTACCTCTCAGACAAAAGCCTTGTCATCCTCGAGTCGACAAGTCCGGTTGGCACCACAGAACGAATGGCAGAAATCATCGCAGAAAAAAGACCAGACTTGCATGTCCCTAAATTTCGAAGTCAGCAAGCTGCCCCTTCAAGTAAACCGTCTATTTATCTGGCGCATTGCCCAGAAAGAGTTCTACCCGGACAAATCTTGAAAGAATTGGTAGAAAACGACAGGATTATAGGGGGAATCGACGGTCCTTCCACAGAAATAGCGTGTAACTTTTATCGATCTTTTGTGAATGGTCAAATTTTCCCGACCGACTCGAGAACAGCAGAGCTTACCAAGTTAGTAGAAAACTCTTTCCGTGATGTAAACATTGCATATGCCAATGAGCTTTCCTTGATCTGCGATAAAATCGACATCAACGTTTTCGAGCTGATTTCGCTAGCAAATCGCCACCCCAGAGTGAACATACTGCAACCTGGCCCGGGAGTTGGTGGACACTGCATTGCGGTTGACCCTTGGTTCATCGTAGCGACAGCCCCAGAAGAGGCTCGGCTTATCCGTACAGCTCGAGAGGTCAATGATTTTAAACCTCATTACATTCTAAAAAAAATCTTAGAAAAAGCTGCTAAATTTAAAAATCCAACCATTGCCTGCCTCGGCATTGCCTTCAAGCCTAACATCGACGATCTAAGGGAAAGCCCTTCTCTAGAGATCGTGAAGTCTTTGGCAGAAAAAAATATCGGACAAGTTCTCGTTGTTGAGCCCAACATCAAACAATTACCGAGCTCCTTAACAAAGCTTGGCTCCAACAAGTTGTTTCTTGTTTCTCTAGAAAAGGCTTTGGAAGAAGCCGATATTGTCGTCCTTCTTGTGGACCACACCCCATTTTATGGGGTCTCAGCCGAGATTTTAAAAGAAAAAGTTGTCATTGACACCCGCGGAGTCTGGAAGTCAACTACCCACACCTAAGGGGTGGGTTTGTGGTTGAAAATCGCATCCCACAGCTGAAGCTGGTGGTATCCGCCGCTTCCTAACATGTAAGGTTTAACTGGTGAAGCAAGTCTTAATTAGTCAAGGAAAAGCTATTGTAAACGATGTCCCTGCCCCTATGCTTGAAAAAGGATCTGTTCTCGTACAGGTGCTTTATACCTGCATTTCAGCAGGAACCGAACTGAGTGGTGTCAGAGAGAGTGCTGTCCCTCTCTGGAAAAAAGCCCTCCGAAAACCTGAACAAGTCAAAAAAGTTGTTGAGATGGTGATGTCTCAAGGACTCGACAAGACACGATCACTCATAGAAGCTAAAATCAGCTCAGGCCAAGCTGTGGGCTACTCTGCTGCCGGGGTCGTTGTCGGTGTTGGTGAAGGGGCTGAAGATGAATTTAGCATAGGAGATCTCGTCGCCTGTGCAGGTGCGCAGTGCGCCCATCATGCAGAGTTTATCTCTGTTCCCAAAAATCTCTCGGTTCGTCTCCCTGAAAAACTAGGACCTGACTTAGCTTCTACCGTTACCCTTGGAGCCATGGCTCTGCAAGGGGTTCGCAGAGCTCAGCCCACCCTGGGAGAGTCTTTTGTCGTTATAGGGCTTGGCATACTCGGTCAAATGACTGCCCAACTCCTTGCTATCAATGGCTGTAGAGTCATAGGTTCAGACCTCGATAAAAAACGGGTCGACTTAGCTCTTTCTCTGGGGATGGACTCTGCCCTGGATGCTGATCCTCGTGCAGCTATCGAACAAGTTCTGCGCTTGACGGATGGGCATGGCGTAGATGGTGTCATTATCACAGCCTCCTCACCTTCCAACGCTATCATCTCGCTAGCCTTTAACCTGTGCCGGAAAAAAGGCCGGGTTGTTCTCGTAGGGGATGTGGGACTTTCTTTAAATCGAGAAGACTTTTACAAAAAAGAGCTCGATTTTTTCGTTTCTACCTCTTACGGCCCCGGTCGATATGATAGGAAATATGAAGAAGAGGGCTTGGAATATCCAATGAGCTATGTTCGTTGGACGGAAAACAGAAACATGAAAGAATACCTCCAGCTTTTGGCTCGAGGCAAACTTAATATAGGTCCCCTTGTTTATGAAAAAATTTCCGTAGATGACGCCACTCGTGCTTATGAGATGCTCCAGGAAAGTCCAGATAAGCCCCTCATCGTTCTCTTGCAGTACAACTCAGACCTCAACTTGCTAGAAAAAGATCGCAAGAAAGCAAATCCCAAGTCTCTTCCTCTAAGTGCCAACAAAGTGAATATTGCTGTCATAGGAGCTGGAAGTTTTGCAAAGGGGATGCATCTTCCAAACATAGCCTCGATGACTCATCTTTTCCAATTAGGATCGGTTGTTTCTCGAGTAGGACACAATGCGGCTAGCACAGCAAAGCAGTTTTCAGCTGCCTATTCCTGCACAGACTATGCCGAAGTCCTCCGAGATCCCAAGATCCATGCTGTGCTGATCACCACAAGACATAACCTGCATGCTTCCATGGTCCTCAATGCTCTTGAAGCAGGGAAACATGTCCTTGTTGAGAAGCCTCTAGCCATCTCTTCCGATGAACTCGAACAAATTAAAGCATACGTGACAAAAAGAGACTCAAAGGATGGCAACCTGCCTGTACTCTTAACGGGCTTTAACAGAAGATTTTCACCCTTTGTGAAAAGAATTCACGAACTCCTGCAAAACCGCAAAGAACCTCTCGTCCTGAACTATACGATGAATGCTGGTCACATACCGGCAGATCACTGGGTGCATGGTCCGGAAGGGGGAGGCCGCAACATAGGGGAAGCCTGTCATATCTACGATTTGTTTACCTACCTAACAGGTGCCGTCTACAAGTCTATTTCTACACATTCCGTACGATCTCAGTCTGGCTACTACTTAAGTTCAGACAATTTCGTAGTGTCTATTTCCTTTGCTGATGGTTCTATAGCCACCTTAAACTACACAGCTTCTGGCTCATCCGACTACCCGAAAGAAAATCTGACTGTCTTTTCTGAGGGCAAAGTCATCAGTCTCGACAACTACAAAAAACTTACTGTTTACGGGTCAAAAGCAAAAGGCATGGAAACAAGTTTGTTTGAGAAAGGTCAGAAAGAGGAACTACAGGAATTTGGCAATTCCGTTTTAAAAGGAACAGAATGGCCCATTCCTTTTTGGCAGCAATGCCAAGCGATGGAAATTGCTTTCAAAGTTAATGAAGCCCTAAACTCATAAGCATGTTCAAGGCAAGGAAGAGGGCCTGGGAGAAAACCTTGCCCTGAGCCCGTCGAACGGGTGCCAGCTGGTTTCTCCCAAAAAACTCTTTGTGATATGTAACCCTAGGAACTAACTATGTGTGGTCTTGTCGGTTCTTTAGTCTTTTCCTCCAGCTCTTTCCAGCTCACTGAACCTTTGCTGGTAAAAATGAGAGATACGATGGTCCATAGAGGTCCTGATGGATCTGGACTGTGGATATCTGAAAATAAAAAAGTTGCGTTAGCTTTCCGGCGTTTGTCGATTATAGATCTTTCCGATCTAGCCTCCCAACCCATGAGCTCACGCGATCAAAAAGTGCACCTTGTCTTTAATGGTGAAGTGTACAATCACAAGGAACTCAGAGCCGAACTAGACACACTCCGAAAGTGGGATTGGAAGACAGACCATTCCGACACAGAAGTTATTTTAAATGCGTATCTGCAGTGGGGAATTGACTGCGTTCACAAGTTTAGAGGCATGTTTGCTATCGCTCTTTGGGACGAAAACACACAGAATCTCTGGCTTGTGAGAGACAGACTCGGCATCAAACCACTCTACTACAGCATCCACCATGGAAGAGTTGTTTTTGCGTCTGAGATCAAGGCTATCCTCCAAGACAGTGAGCAAAAAAGAGAACTGAATGAAAATGCTCTCTTCCATTACCTTTCTTTCTTAACAACCCCTGCCCCTCAAACTTTATTTGAGGGTATCCAAAAAATTCCTTGCGGAACTATGCTCAAGATATCCGCTCGAGGTGAAGTCTCCGAATATAAGTACTGGGATGTACTGGACCACACAAAACCACTGACAGGGGTTTCTGACCAAGATATTGCCGAGAAGGTCCTTGCTGAGCTGACTGAGTCTGTCAAATTGCGAAAAATTAGCGATGTCCCCGTCGGTGTCTTTCTTTCCGGAGGAGTGGATTCCAGTACAAATGCTGCTCTTTTTTCAAAAGTGGACCAGACTTGGCCCATCAAGACCTTCAGTATCGCCTACAAAGAAGATTATGCCAGTTATAAGAGCGAGCTGACTTATGCGAGAGAAATTGCAAAACTCATTGGATCTGAGCATCACGAAAAACTGTTAGATGAAAAAGATCTTCTCGACTTCCTCCCTGCTATGGTCAAGCTACAAGACGAGCCCATTGCTGATCCTGTGTGCATCCCTATCTATTACGTATCCAAGTTGGCTAGAGAGCATGGTATTATCGTAAGCCAAGTAGGAGAGGGTGCCGACGAACTATTTTGGGGATACAACTCTTGGAAGAATTTTTTAAAACTCTACTCTTACAATGATTACCCTGTTCCCTCATTCGTTAAAAGATTTGGCTTAAAACTCCTCTCTCTTTCAGGTCAGCAGGAGGGACTTCCCTACGAATGCCTGCGAAGGGCCTGTGCAAAAGAAGAGATCTTTTGGAGTGGAGCAGAGGCTTTCTCGCAGACATCCAAAGAGATGCTCTTATCCAAGCGATTGAATCAGAAATTTCACAACTACACTTCATGGGAAGCCTTACGCCCCCTTCATGACAGATTTTTGTCGAAAGCCTGGGAAAAAACTCACCTCAATTGGATGAGCTACTCTGATCTTAATCTTAGATTGCCTGAGCTCTTACTGATGAGAGTAGATAAGATGAGTATGGGTGTCAGTCTAGAAGCTCGCGTCCCTTTCTTGGATTACAAATTCGTAGAATTAGCGATGAGTATTCCAACCGAAGTTAAAACTAGAAATAATGTTTCAAAGTATATCCTAAAAAAAGCAGTCAAGGGGGTAATCCCAGATCATATCATCAACAGACCAAAGCAGGGATTCAATGTCCCAGTTAAGGAATGGTTCATGAAAGATCTAGGTCTTGTCGCTAATCGTGAAATTTCTGAATTTCAGAAAAAAACCGACTTGTTTTCAAAAGAAGGCATTGAACATCTCTTCCGAACAAACAGTTCCCAAAATATTTGGACATTATTTAACTTTGTACTCTGGTGGAAAGAATACATTGAGAGCTAGTATGCAAATTACCAATAAGAATCATAAAAAACCTGATCTCCACATTTACTATGAGCTAAGACCAAATTTAAAATCTACTGATACCTGTCATGTGATCAGCATCGAAGAGCTGAAAGAGTGGATTTTTTCAAAAATTTTTCTGTCAAAGTTATTTCGGTACAAAGAGGCTCTTCTCTTTGCTGATGAGTTATACTTTATCCCCAGACCCTTCGTCATTGGGCTTGTACTCTGGCTCATGAGTAGCAAATCCTATTTTGTTAGTTCCAAGCAAAGACTCCCTGTTCATTTCCTTTTTATTCTTTCTCAACTTTTCAACATCCCTTGGAACTTTTTTAAAGTTAAGTCTCTTTTACAGAAAACTTCTAGAAAAATAGAAGCGTTATCATCTGCGCAAAAACAAATCAAAGAGAATACCGGCTCGCCTTTTTATCTGCGTACAAATCTTTCATTTGGCTTGAAATCAGGAGGAATGGTAACTCATACCTCTGGCGTCTTGAATAACTTGTACGAAAAATATAAAGATATAAGATTTTATACAAGCGATAGGACTCCAGGCATACATGCTCAGATAAAGTCGGTCACAATCCCTCCTAACCCAAACTTTTTAAATTTCCAAGAAATCCCAAATTTTGCCTACAATGATCAGTTTTATGAAACCATCATGGCTGAGATGACAATAAATAAGCCCTCATTTATCTATCAACGTTACAGTGTTGAAAGTTACGTCGGCGTCCAACTAGCGCACGAACTGTCCGCTCCTCTGGTACTAGAATTCAACGGCTCTGAATACTGGATATCCAAACACTGGGGAAAACGTCTCAAATATGAAGAACTTGCTATTAAAATTGAAAATCTTTGCCTTCTAAAGGCTGATCTCATCGTTGTGGTCAGTGCACCTTTAAAAAAAGATCTTCTTAAACTGGGAATTCCTGAGAAAAGAATCCTCGTCAATCCTAACGGAGTTGACCCCGAACTTTACTCCCCAGACATTTCAGGGCAGACAGTCCGCCAAAAATATCGATTAGAAAGCAAATTTGTCTTTGGTTTTATCGGGACTTTTGGTCAATGGCATGGGGTCAATAAACTTGTCGAATCGTTTGCTAAACTTCTCAAAGAACATCCAGAACTGCAATCGAGCTGTAGGCTTCTCCTGATCGGTGATGGGATTCTGAGAAAAGAAGTCGAAGACCAGATTAAATCCTATTCCATAGAGCCATTTTGTATTCTAACGGGCTCCGTCAGACAAGAGGAGGGCCCGGGGCATCTCGCTGCCTGTGATATATTGATGTCACCTCATGTCTCAAATGACGACTCCACCGAATTTTTTGGCTCCCCCACTAAAATCTTTGAATATATGGCCATGGGGAAACCCATCATCTCGTCAAAACTAGGACAACTGGCAGAAATTCTTGCCCATAACAAGACCGCCTTCTTAGTAGAACCAGGAGATGTAGAAGCTCTAAAAGACGCCATGTTTTTCCTCCTGCATGAGAAAGATTTATGTGTGAAACTGGGGCAAGCGGCTAGGACAGAGATTCTCCAAAAGCACACCTGGAAGGCTCATACCGAGAAAACCTTAGCCACTCTTCAAGACCTACTCTCCTCTGGAAAGATATAGACGACCGTGCCTAAATTGATTCAAACGTGTAAGCACTACTTCATAAAAGCGAGAAATCGTCCTCTTTCTGAGATTTTTAAGAAATTTTTCTTTCTCTGCTGGAGAATCTTCGACAATAAATTCTGTGCCTTCAGAGACTCTTGCTTCACAACGTACTCGATATCAAGGACGTATCAAGCCCTACCTGTCCAAAATACCCAGTCCTTTGAACAAGTCGTCTTATATAAGAAAGCTGAGCATTTCAAAGCTATTGAATATTTTCTTGATCATAGATTTGACCTGCTGGGTTCTGGTTGGGTGCAGGTTTTTCTAGGTATGAAGTGCCGAGGTTTTGAAGGGCACTTGTACACAAGCACGCCATCTCAAGT
>JAGNWK010000072.1 GCA_017985985.1 Oligoflexales bacterium | reverse complement strand
GTATACGCCATGCACTCATCGTTGTGTGGATTTTAAGCTTCTTGGTCAATGTCTCTAGTATAGTCAAAAGTTAGATCGTAACTTTTAGATCTTGTTCAAGCATCCGCTGGATGTCCCTCTTTCTTAGAGAGGTAGTAGTCGTAATTCCCTTCAAATACTTCTAGTTTACCATGGCTAATTTCAAAGACTCGACTTGCAATGGCTTTGAGAAAGTAACGATCATGGCTCACAAGAAGCACTGTCCCTTCAAAATTTTGAATGGCTTTTAAAAGAACTTCGCGGGACTCGATGTCTAAGTGGTTCGTTGGTTCATCCAACACTAAGAGGTTCGCTTGACTTGCAAGAATAATGGCTAAGACAACTCTGCTTTTTTCACCACCTGATAAGATAGAAATTTTCTTGTTGACATCATCATCGCTGAATAAAAAAGCTCCTAGTAAATTGCGTATAGATCCGATCTTGAGTTGGGGAAGAGCATTGCTTACTTCATCAATCACAGTATTCTTCTCGTTTAAGTTTTCCAAAGAGTGCTGACTGAAGTATCCGACGCGGACATTGGCTCCTAAGTTGACTCTTCCTGAGCTTGGGGCGGTTAATCCTAGTGCTACTTTGAGAAATGTCGATTTACCAGCACCGTTAATACCTGTAACCGCAACTTTATCGAGCCGCCTTACCATCCCGGTTACGCCACCAAAAACAGATCGGACCCCTCCTTCTGGCAGAGGCCATGATTTCGATAGGTTCTCCATGCCCACAACGTCATTGCCACTTCGAGGTGGAACTTCGAAATGGAACTGGATCGTTTTTGCTTCGGGAGGAAGTTCAATGCGTTCAATTTTGTCAATTTTTTTAACACGCGATTGGACCTGGGCAGCATGAGAGGCTCTTGCTGCAAAACGTGCAATAAATTCTTCTTCTTTCGACAGCATCTCTTGCTGTCGTCGGAAGGATGCTTGAATTTGCTCGCGTCGAATTTCTCTTTCTTTCAAGTAGAATTCATAATCTCCACTATAGGATGTAATGGCACCATTTGCGATTTCAACAATTCGTGAAATGCTGCGATTCATGAATTCTCGGTCATGACTTGTCATGACAAGAGCACCTTTAAAACTCTTTAACCACTCTTCTAGCCAAAGTATAGATTCGATATCTAAATGGTTAGTCGGTTCATCCATAAGAAGGACATCGGGATTCAGTGTCAAAATGCGGGCAAGGGCGATACGCATTTTCCATCCCCCACTGAAGTGTTCAACTGGCCGATCATAATCACCAGGGCCTATTCCTAGCCCGGTGAGGTTGGCCTGTGCTCGTGCTTCGAGGTCATACCCACCTCTATGTTGGAATTCAGTTTGAACCTCCCCATAGCGTTCAATAACTTTAGACATAAGATCGTCAGAGAGATCTTCTCCAAGCTGAGCTTCTAATGAAGCTAATTCAGCGCCTAGGTCTGAAATGCGTCCAGCTCCTGCCTTGACTTCTTCTAATGCGGAACGTCCCTTCATCTCTCCAACACTTTGTGAGAAGTATCCTACTACAGTATTCTTACCGATACTCACGACCCCAGCGTCTGGAGCTTCTTCCCCCACGATCAGACGAAAAATACTTGTTTTTCCTGCACCGTTAGGTCCGACAAGTCCTATTTTGTCACCAGAACGAATTTGAAAGCTGCTGTCTTTGAAAAGAGCTCTGTTACCATATTGTTTTGTGAGGTTCGATAAGTGAATCATTATTGATCCTTAACCGTTGGGCATGATACGTTTTGAGGTATTAGCGGACAAAAAGGTAGAATATACTATAGTTCCATTCGGGTAGGCGATGAAAAAGTTTTAGTCCACTTTTTCCCGGCTTGTCCATTTACCTTTTTAGTGAGGTTTCTTTTGTATAATAAGCCACCCCTGACCTTAACTTTTCTTGGAGCCGCTGGGACAGTCTCAGGCAGTAAAACTTTGGTTGAAATCGGGCGGAGCAAATTTTTGGTCGATTGCGGACTATTTCAAGGACCTAAGCAGTTACGAACATTGAACTGGGAGGATTTTCTTGGAGCAGCAAAAATTGATGCAGTTTTTTTGACACACGCACATATTGATCATACTGGTTTTTTACCCAGATTGTTCAAATCAGGCTTTAAGGGTCCAATTTACTGTTCACAAGCAACTGCGGATTTATGTCAGTTCATGCTCTTAGATGCAGCCTATCTCCAAGAAGAAGATGCGCGATATGCAAACAAAAGCAGGCATAGCAAGCACTATCCAGCTTTAGCACTCTTTACAAAAGAAGACGCAGAGGCTGTTCTTAGACTTTTCCGCTCTATTCCAGATAATGAGTGGATCAATGTTGCTCAAGATGTTTCGGTGCGATTACAGCGATCCGGTCATCTATTGGGATCACGTTTCGTTCAATTGAATATAGGGGGCAACAGGAATTATATTTGTACGTTTTCTGGAGATCTTGGACATGACTTATCTCACATCATTAAGGGACCTGTTTCCATCTCTCAAACAGATGCGTTAGTACTGGAGTCTACATATGGCGATCGCTCATACGAGCGGGTTGATCCTTTCTCTGCCATAGAGGATCTTGTTCTCAAAGTTTATAATCGTGATGGTGTATTAGTTATTCCAGCCTTTGCAGTTGGAAGAACGCAGGAAATGCTGTTTGTAATTGGTGAGCTCAAACGAGAAAAAAGAATACCTAATATTAAAGTTTATATAGATAGCCCGATGGCTCTTCATGCTACCAAGACTTACAAGGAACACGTATCTGAATTAAAGCCAATCATAAGTGGTGACGATGTAGTAGATCCTTTTCATTTCGCAGATTTTGAGCCAGTGTGCAGTACTGATGACTCTATGCTTTTGTGCATGCAAGATGGACCTTTTATTGTGATCTCTGCTTCAGGCATGCTTTCAGGCGGAAGAGTTATGCATCACCTAAAGCATCGTTTGCCAGATCCAAAAAATGCCATCCTTTTTGTTGGCTATCAAGCCAAAGAAACCAAAGGAAGATTGTTACAGGAAGGTATCAAAACTCTTCGTATTCACCATGTAGAAGTACCTGTAGAAGCTGAAATTTGCACTATGGATTCTCTCTCCGCACATGCCAATACTCCTGAAACCATAAATTGGCTTAGAGGTTTTATCCATCCCATTAAGCATATATTTTTAAATCATGGTGAGCCTGCGGCTCTCGAGGCTCTCAGTCAATGCATCAAGAGAGAGTTAGGATGGGAGACGAAGATACCTATTTTAGGACAGTCTTTTGAGATTTAATAATAATTGGAGAATATTCTATAAGAATCATCCCCCAAGTCGTGTGGAACGCATCTAGATGACTTGGGGGATGGTTCCTATTTTGCGTAGATAACGATCGTCTGCACAGTACCAGTAAGTCCGGTTTTCTGCGTTTTCTCGTTATTTGTCAGGTTCAAAGTTCCAAACTTATACGCATTATCAGCAAAATCTAAGCCAGCAAAGTAAAGAGAATTGTCGGCAGGTCCCTCTGAGAGAGTATAAACTTGGAAATTGTCAGAAAGTGTCGAGATAGCACCATTTGCAAAAGAGCGTAATTTGTACTTTCCTTCCGTCGTATTATAGGCTGAGTAATAAACCTTATCTTTGATGATCCAAAGGCCTGTAGCCTGTTCCGAAACATCTGATAGGAGTTGAAGTGTCTGATCTGTCGAACTCACCTTACCCAGAGCCTTATACTCGGTTGTCCAGGCATCCCCCCCTGCATTTGTCTTAGGCTCTTGGCAGTAGACATTATTGAGCTTGTATTTGAAGGTGTTCTCAGAGGCATTAGCTGCGGAGACTTTTGACAGCGTGTTAGAAGAATTCCACCAGTTATTTGCTAAAATTCGATCCGAAGATCCTGATTTACAGAGATCACCCTTTACATTGCTGTACCATGTTTGGTTACGCGTCCAACTCGCTGATGCCGCAAAGCAATCTGCCGAAGTCGATTTCGTATAGTCGGAGCACTGCCCAATATCGACCCATGAACCACCCTTTGTCGTACAAGCGCTAGCCGTGCTGACAGTCAAATCAGGTTGTTCGTTGAGTTTACAGTGTGGTCCACGAACTTCGATATTGCACTGAAAGGTACCCGCATTCTTTTTTCTCATATTACCAATCACATAGACCAGGCCTGTTGAATCTTGTTTAATAGCAGAGATTTGTGAACCTCCCCCGGCAAAGATTTGACCTGAACTTTCGCAGCGACTTTTAGCTTCTGTAATATAAGTGGCTGCTCCATCATTGTTAGGATCTGGAGCCGCACCAAAAGTTGTCGTATCCGAACTTCTTCTCATGTTCACCCAATCCCACACATTATCCCCACATGTGATCACTTTCGATGTGCGAAGAGCTGTGGTGCTCCCTCCTGCAGGATCGAATTGGAAGATACAGGCCGTGTTCCAAGAAGCTGCGCTGGCATTTGTTGGATCTGGGCCAAAGAAAATAGCTTTATCACTGGTTGCTGTGGATATAGGTTCAAAAATAAAATTCCACCAACCTCGGGCAATTTCAAGAAGCCCACCCGTACTCGAAGGCGAAACATAACGGAAAAACCCTCCATCACCCCCGGCACCGCACGAGTCTGTCCCGGTGTAAAAGAGTCCTCCAGCAGGAGTAACTAGAAAATCTTGGACACAGATATTGGCATTGATCATTTCGGTGAGAGCCCCCGTATCACGGGCATACTTGTACACCACCGTTTTAGGTTGAGAAAACGGCCTTGCTGCAAAAAACACGTTGCCCGCAGCATCAAACTGGAAAACTGCGTTTCGCAGTGAACGCCACTGATCGATCTCATGATCAGCTGTGAGGCATTCCAAGTTATCAGCCGAAGGTTCGTTCGTCTTTAAATCCTCAACTGTTCCACCTTTCACACGAAAAAGCTGGCAATATGTGCCATCTGTTCTTTGATCACCTCCAAAATTGTTCGTGCTAGAAGAGCTTGCAGGAAGCTTGAATCGAAATGCGTTTTCAAAATGAAGAAAGAGTTCTTTTTTCGGAGAGACAGCGATCGTCACAATTTTAGGCAAGGGAGGAACCCAAGTATTCTGAGGAACGCTCACTGTCGTTTGTACATCAGTACCCGTTTGAGTCGTCGAACTGAGCTCAGCAGACGTAGTCGTTACGGTTATCACATCTTGGGGATTCCCATCTGCATCAAGCTTTTGCAGGCTATTCTCTCCCTTTATTGGTCCCGTATCAGAAAGGAAAAAAGACGAGTCAGGGTTTCTCAATGCAGAAGCCAGTGATGTCACATCTGAATCCTCACTTTGATCCTCACTAAGGGCTAGGGTGCTCCCCAGACCACTGGGGTCTATCACCAAAAGTCCAATAGAACCCCGAAGATCAACCTTAGCCTTTAGAGCAGGCTGCCCATTTGGACCTCCAGGACTAGAGGGTGACATTTGACCTTGGCTGTTATTACCTTCCACAGTCGCCTGTGAACCGGTATCTTTATTATCTTTATTATCTTTATTATCACCGCATCCAAACAGACCGAGAAATAGCAAGGCTGAACCTAAAATAGCTGATCTTGATCCCATATGTGTCCCCAGATTAATTTTTCGTTAGTCGATCATCGGATAAATCAAGAAAATCTTAAGAGAGTAAAAAGAGCAAGGAGGGGGTATGGGGGAAACTTGCAAGGAGGGGTTGTGGGGTATACTGCGCAGCAGGTTCCCCCAAAGAAGATCTATAGATCTACAAAATAATTCAAACAACTTGCTGAACCCATTTTTTTCCTCAAAAAACCATACTCATCGCTGAGGGTCCACGACTCTAGGTCACGAAGTAAGAAAAGAGGGGCCCCTACACTCTGTAGTGTTGCAAAAGCCAAGCTGTGATTCTGGAGGGTAAGAGTCGAAAGTCGAGTGACAAAGCATAGGAAGAGTCTTACTGCTTGATCCTCCGTTATTTTTGGAGAAACTGATCTAAATTTATACCAAGCCATTTTTTCTTCAAGACTCAACTGCGAAAGAAAAGAAGACTTGACGGGGACCCGAGCTCCCTTGCCCCGATTTTGTTGGTTCAACTCTACAAAACAAAGTTCACTTATTTTATGCATGAGGGAGAGTTTCCACCCGAAAGGTTCAAAGCTTAGAGCGTAACTCAAAACTTTCCACGTAGTAGCCCAGTCGTTGTCAGGCAAATTTTTAAGAAAGCTAAGATCATTCAGTCTCACTCTATCTTTAGATTCCTGACTCGATGGAGGAAAACCTTGCACATAACGACCCCGCTCTGAATCGGAGTGATCCTCTAGCAAAACAGCTGGAGACTCATAAAGGTCAAGGGTCTGCGTGGAGCCTAACCAAGTTGGTTTTTTTTGGAGAGTTTGAAGCAGCCTCTGATCTGGAGAAGAGGATTTATCAGACTTCTGAGAAGAGTAATTTGAAGACAAAGTCAGAAAAGGTAAAACTTTCGCCTTAAATCGAGATTGAGAGTATTGCTTATATTCTGGGTTTTGGGCAAAAAGGAGTGGGCCTACTTTTATAATGGATTCAAGCAGGGAGCTCTCCTCCGAGGAGAAACCGAGATAACAAACTTTCGAAATTTCAAATAAACTTGGCTTAAAAAGTAAGGGGATCTTTTGAAATTCTCCAGAACATTTCCAAAGTTCAACAAGATCTGGACTCAAAACCCTTCGCGAATGGAGCACACTTGCTGATCGCCAACCTAAATCGAAATCTTTTTTGAAAAAGGCCAAATTCATCAAACGAAAAACATCTTGATTGGTTTGAGCTCCCCCTTTGGAAATCTGCTGTTTTAAAAGCTGAAATTCTAGGTCTAGCAGTTTATAGTGCCGTAAGAGCTGCCAAAGCTCCTGTCGTACACACACCTCTTGAGGCATACCAAAGCGGCTAAGACCATCCTCTAAATCCTGTAGAGTTATGTCTCCAGGATTGGATGCCATCCGGAGTAGTCTCAGCATCTTATTGCGTTCATCTTGATGAAAGTGTAACGACTCCTTTACAAAAAAAAGAGCCCAGTCCTGCATTGCCTGCCATGTGATATGCCTCTCATGATCTTTATTCTGCTCTAAAAGAATTTTCCTAGATTTCCACAAAAGAGAGATGTCATGCCCTTTTGAACTCAGGAAACTATGCAGGAAAGCAACCCCTCTCCACAATGAAAATGAATCGCCATTTCCCCCTTCTTGTCGAGGAATACGAGTATCAAGAAAGCCTTTCCAGATCACCTCATCCAAGTCAAAGCTGGGGTAAGCAAAAGCAAAATATTCAAACAGAGACCAAAATTGAGGGAGAACGTCTTCGAGGTCCTTGTATCTCAATAAAGTCTGACAAACTTCTTCCCACAGCTCCGGTTTTTGACCAAAGTAAGAAACAGCCTCTTTAGGGGAACCAAGCCACTCATTGAGAGATTCCCGATAAAGACTCTTTTCTCTGCGCCTGGCTAGCTGAGAAAAGAGTTCCTTAAAAATTTTTACTTTTTCAAAATCCTTATAATAAGGACTAGAAAAGGCTTCCCAAAGATTTGCTTCCTGAAGCTCTTCGCTTCGCCTGAGATTTCCTTCCCTTGTCGATACCTCATACTTTGATTTTGTCCCCCAATGGGTAGGGACTTGAACTTCTCGACTTGGACTTAGAGTCCCTGTTTTCGAATTGTTTTTTTCTGGGTTTAAAAAAGAAAACAAAAGCATGCGTAGCGAGTTCAGACGTTCGGAGGAAGATAGATATCCTTGAGCCCATCGATAGGCTCGGACATGAGCCACTTCATTGTCAGGTCTTTTCTTGATATGTCTATCCGTTGGTTTCACTAAAATATCTCACAATGTCCAGTTAAGGTCCGATACCCCTCGACTTCTCCTAATTTCGTCAATGCGAGTGTAGCGAAGCAATCTCTGCATAAAGACAAGATTGCTTCGCTTCGCTCGCAATGACGAGGCCTGCCATGAATATTTAGACAGGTTGGCTCGGGGTGACGTCTTCATCAGCTAAGGTCCGATCCCCCTCGACTTCGCTCGGGATGACGTCTTCATCAGTTAAGGGCCAGTCACCCCGAGCGAAGTCGAGGGGGATCGGGTTAAAACAGAACAGACAAGTCAGGAATTCTCCCTAACTGCAATTCATCCTTTTTTTAGAAGACCATCGAACCTAATTCCATTGAAAGATCCTCATGCTTAGGCTCTTCATCTAAAATAAGAGAGATATCGAATCTCTTCTCTCCACGACGGAAAATGGCAATTTCTACTTTCTGCCCCGGTTTTTTCTTTGACAGAGCTGAATCTATATCGATGAGTTGGTGTATAGGAGCTTTGTCGAGCTTGAGAATCATGTCTCCCATGCGCAGCCCAGCCTTCTGTGCTGGACTGTTGGGGATAAGATTGGAGACCAAGATCCCTGTAGGAAGGTCGGCCCCGGCATAGGGCAGCTCATCCCTGGACTCGGGAAACTTGAGGGCTAGTCCAAGCCAAGGACGCATAACTTTACCGAATGCTTTTAAGTCAGAGACCACCGTCTTCACCAGGTCTGCTGGGATCACAAACCCAGGCCGGTGTTCAAAATCTTCAAGAGTTCGATTGATCCCCACAAGGCGGCCTCGGTAGTCGATCAGAGCTCCTCCCGAAAAGCCGGGGTGAATAATCATATTCGTCGCGAGTAAAGCATCAAACGGCCAATCCCCAAAGCTACGGGTCAAGGAAGACAGAACCCCCCGAGAGGCCAAGACACCTACTCCAAATGGATTCCCAATGGCCCAAACATCCATACCTAACTTGAGCTTCGAACCTTCCATAAAACTTATTGGGTAAAACTTTAAGCCTTTTTCAGGTTTAAAGCGAAAAAGAGCGAGGTCTGTCCTGCTATCCACTCCAACAAGAGAAGCCTTCACTGTTCTTTGACTGTGTGAGAAAACCAAGCTCACTTCAGTCAGCCCCCTGACCATGTGGTAGTTCGTGACCACATGACCTTCATGACTTATAATGACCCCTGATCCCAAGGAGATAGGGCGTGGGTACGAGGGTACTCGTCCTTTAAAAAAATAATCATAGAGGAGAAGAAGCTCACGGCTGGGCCTAGGCCCATCAGGGCTAGCTTTAAGCGAGACTAGCGCCAAAGAACTTGGTTCGAGGGCATCACTGCTTGGAAAACGATCTTGTGCTCTTAGAACGGGAACCAAAGCGGGGACCAGAGACAGAAACACAAAAAAGAGAAAGAGCTGCGAGGGGCTCCCCCCTCGGAGGCAAGAAGCGAATAAGCACTTCTTCGGTATACAAGACTTGTCGAGTTGTTTACTCATGGTTTGAATGAATGTACCTATTAGTTTGGGGCGTGTCCTAGTTATGGACTTTTTTATTTTCAGTCCCTATTTTAACTTAGAATGACTCTTACAAATAGGAAACCACATGCTCAAGATTTTATCTTTTTTTAAGAAGCTTATCTGGTTCAGCTTTTTAGGGGTGGTTTTCGGTTTTTTTGCTGTCGCGGGTGTAGCCTCTGTTGTGGTTTGGCAACTCTTCTACGGAGATGTCTCTGAACTCAAAAAGAACGCAATCCTAGCCAAGATCCAGGAAGAGACCACACTCTACTACCTTGATGAAAAAACCACCATCGGCAGTATTTTTGAATCCAGCCATCGCAGATATGTTCCGATCGAAGAGATCCCTGTTCATATGCTGAACGCTCTTGTCGCCTCCGAAGACAAGAATTTCTACCACCACAGGGGGGTTGACCCCGTTGCGATCTTCAAGGCTCTGGTTGAGGGGCTGGGGGAGAGAGGGCGATTTAGACGGGGTGGATCGACACTGACTCAGCAAACGATTAAAAACATCGTAAACGACTGGGAGCTCTCCTTTGCTCGTAAGTTTCGCGAGCTCATTAAATCACTCCAGCTGGAGAGGATGTATACGAAGCAGCAAATCCTAGAATTCTACCTCAACCAATTTCACGTCGCCGGCAATGGCCGGGGAGTCGGAATTGCAGCCCGTTACTATTTTAATAAAGAAGTGAAAGAGCTCAACCTCATTGAGTCAGCCTTTATCGCAGGTTCTGTAAAAGGCCCAGGCAAGTACAACCCTTTTATAAAATATACAAAAGAGGCCCAAGAAAAGGCCAGAATCTATGCTAACGAGCGCAAGAATTATGTCCTTGACCACATGCACGAGGAGGGCTGGATCAAGGATGACGAGTACAAGCAGGCCTTAAAAACCTCGGTCCCTTTTGAGAAAGGTGAATTCAGAACAGCTGAAGTCGCTTTAGTGGATCTCGTTAAAGAGCAGCTCACAAAAAAAGAAATTCTGGATGCCGTAGGACTCACCGACCCAGAGGACTTCAACACCTCAGGCTTCAAAGTTTATACGACTCTTGATTCTGAATTCCAAATAGCAGCCCAACTCGCTATGAGGCGCAACCTTTCTCGTCTGGAGACCATCCTACAAGGCTTTCAAACAGAACCTCAGGAGGAGTTTAGGGTTCTACGCAGCTTAGAAAAAGATAGCTTTGTTTTTGCGAAAGTGGCTGCCATCGAAGGAAAAGATGCAAAGACCTACCAAGTCCAACTCAACTTTGGTCTTCCTAAGGGGGTCATCCCCAACGAGTCTCTCGTGCGTTATGCCAAGCTCCTCGATCTTGTCGATGGGAAAGGTTACATCAAACACATGGAGGAGATCGTTAAAAACCTAAAGATAGGCGATGTCCTTTTCGTCCAGGTTCTTTCGTACGACAAAGACACCCATGAAGTTCTTGCTGAACTCCAGAAACGACCCAAAATAAGTGGTGGACTTGTCGCCCTCGAACGGGGTGAGGTTCGCTCCGTCATTTCTGGTTTCGACACACTCGGTTACAATCGCGCCATCACAGCTAAGCGCCAAGCTGGGTCTGTCTTCAAAGCCCTCGTGTTCTTCTCCTCTCTTCAGCTAGGATGGAACATCCTCGATAAGCTCGACAATGTACGCCAGATTTTCCCGTATCAAGGCCGCTTTTACTATCCGAGACCTGACCATGACAGCCCGTACGAATCTGTCTCCATGGTCTGGGCTGGTGTCATGTCGGAGAACTTGGCCTCTGTTTCCTTGGGGGCCCGCCTCGTTGAAAAGCTCAATTTCTCGCAGTTTAAAAAACTGATGAACTTTATGGGCCTACTCCCTACAGACGGAGAAAATCCCAGAGACTATCACTACCGAGTTGCACG
This sequence comes from Oligoflexales bacterium, assembly GCA_017985985.1. Classification (GTDB taxonomy): domain Bacteria; phylum Bdellovibrionota_B; class Oligoflexia; order Oligoflexales; family Bog-1112; genus JAGNWK01. The sequence continues at coordinate 2,442 of JAGNWK010000072.1, read as the reverse complement.
CAAACTCGGTGTCTCACTCGACAATGAGGGGGTCAAAACATTCCAACTTCAACATGCCATTAACGACGTCATCCCAGACCTTGTGTTTGCCGGGGACCAGCATATCCTCTCGAAACTCCGGCAAATGTGGTGGGGACAGGGCTATGTTTCAGAACTTCTGCGTATTCATGCCCTGGGCCGCTCTCCTGGCTGGTATAACGAACTGCACGTTCGTCACTCCCTCGTACTGAACAACTTTTTACGATATGAAAAATTAAATGAGTCGCTGCTAAAGGACTGGGAAAAAATTGAGAAGCAGATTGCCCAAGATGGCGTAGAAAAAGCCTTTCTCAATCCTAATCTCAAACCTATTTTCTCTCGCTTCCATGTTGTCAGTAACTCGGACTCTTCTAAACCCGGACTTGGCTATTTCACACTCGTCGAAGGGGAAGAAAAAGTGTCCATGTCCTCCCCTTTATCTGTGTCCGAGTCTACGGGTCGAAGTCTTAACACGATGGACATTCATTCTATTTGGGGGGGAGCAGACCTTCCCGCCAGTGCTGTCAAAGCTGAGATTAAAGTCCAGGATGTTCGACTGGCGGGATTTTTACCCCAAAGAGTGTTTGCACGCTTAAAAGACAGTGTAGAAAAGCACTATGAATCCGTCATGAGCAGCACCGATCCCTATCAACTCTCGGCCTATTACCAGCACCATGACTTCCGTATCTCCCTTGGACTCAACTACATCGTCCAGTTGAGTCGAGCCTGTGGCATTTACAATCCCCTCGACCCGGTGCTGTCCTTCCCACTAGGAACAAGCGATGTCACCACTAGCGAAGTGGCTAAAGTCTTTCAAACTTTCATCAGTGGCAAAACTTACCGTTTTTATGAGACAGGTCCAAGCAACCAGCTCAGTTTCATCAGAAGAATAGAGGACCGCTTTGGTCATATTGTTTACAAACCTGAGGCGAAGGAACGGCAGACGGTAGATCCTATTTTCGCCTACCAAATGAGAGAGATCTTACGAAAAGTGGTCACCCATGGCACCGGACGGCGAGCGAAGGGGGAGCTTTATGTAACCTTAGATGAAACCTCTCCGAATCAGGTCAAAATCAGGGTTCCAGCTTTTGGTAAAACGGGGACGACCAACGACTTTATCACGAGTTATTTTGCAGGATTCCTCCCCTATCCGGTACAGGGGGAAAAAGAACTCGATCTCGATAACAGCTACGTTGTTGCTTCCTATGTAGGATACGATAACAATAAGTCCATGCGACGTGGTCGACAGAGGATTTATGGGGGATCGGGGGCACTACCTCTCTGGACAGATTTCCTTAAAGATGTCATCAAAATTAAAAAGTACTCTGAAAAAATCGACCTTCTCGATTTAAGTGTTCTGTCTCGTAAAGAATGGGCTGTGAAAAGGGATGAAAAAAAGACCCAACCCTTTGTTGTTGATCTTCCACGCGGTATTATTTTAAGAGCAGGAGGCGGGGATGAAGATAGTTGGAGTGCTACCAACCTAGCTTCAACAGGAGAGGGTTATCAGAACGAATTTGCCCTCGACAGTAACCTTGCCTCTATTGTCTATCTACCCGCCGGCTCTCGAGCAGGTGGTCGCTACTTCTCTCTGTTCAATAGCAATACGGAAGTCGAAAAAGTCGACGAGTTTTCCTTTCTTCGAACTGAAGATCTATCTTCCGAACTCCCCCCTCCGAACCCAGCTCTGACTGGTACAGAGGCTCCATAACAAGGAGGGGTTCTTAAACTTAGGCAAGGAGGGGTTTAAGGGGAAACCATGCCCTGAGCCCGTTCGACTCCGCTCAGGGCAGGCTCTGTCGAATGGGTGCGCAGCTGGTTCCCCTTAAAAATATGACAACTGAAAATAAAAAAAAACTTGCCGATCGCCTCTTACAATTAGGCATCATCGAAGAGGATATCGTAGAGAAATTCATACTAGGATCCGGCAGCGGTGGCCAAAAAGTCAATAAGACGTCTTCCTGTGTTTACGTGCACCATCTGCCGACTGGCATCGAGATCAAATGCCAGCAGCACCGATCGCGAGAACGCAATCGAATCGCTGCTCGCGAAGAGTTATGTGATCGAATCGAGGGACAGCTTGCACTTCAAAAAAAAGAGGCGCAGGATCGTCACGAAAAAAACAGGCGCAGAAATCGACAGCCTAGTTTTTCTCAAAAAAGAAGAATGATTGCCAGCAAAAGACTGGTCACTGAGAAGAAAGCGAGACGGAAGGTAGATAGAGATGAATAAAATAAAAGTTGTACCTATAGAAGAGATCAATCGTTATATGCCCAAAACGATTATGGAAGCCCTACTGCGGGAGCGTCGGAATTTTAGTGTCTGTGTTTAAATTTAATGCAAGAGTCCAATTTCATCAACAGCCATCTCAATGGTGTTGAGCGATGAAAACTTCTTCTTGTTTTTTGAGAAGACCTTCGAGTT
>JAGNWK010000071.1 GCA_017985985.1 Oligoflexales bacterium | reverse complement strand
TGGTGGAAGAGTCTCACAGATATTTCTCAGCGGGAAAAATCGGGGAAATTCTTTGCTCTAACTTAAAAAGGGCATTCCCCTTTAGAGTTCTCTCCCCTGAAAAATGGGATACCCCAGAATCTCCCCCTGAATGAAGCGGGGGACTATGCTACTCTTTCACAAGTGCAGCAGTAGGAGCATCCTTAGTGGCTGTAGCAGGCCCTTCCGCCTTAACTTTAGGGGCAGCAACTTTGGCTGGACTCGCCACTTTTACCGGCTCAAGGAGAGCCATCGGTGTCGGGAAAATAGACTTACTGGCCTTACAGGGGACCATTGCAATGACTTTGCTGATAAGCTCGTCAGCACGGGCCATATTTTCTCGCTCGCGACCTTTCAGCCTCAGTGATATTTTGACCTTATCTCCACGCTCTAAGAACTTCTCTATCTTGGAAACCTTCGTTGCCAAGTCATGCTCTGAGATATTGATCTTGAATTGAACTTCCTTCAACACAGAAACAGCATGTTTTTGCGACTTCTTAGCCTTTTTCTTCTCGTACTCCAGTTTCTTTAAGTCTTGGATTCTCAGCACTGGGGGTGTTGCATCTGTGCTAAGGAGGATGAGGTCAAGACCTTGCTCCTCTGCGCGGTTATAGGCTTCCAGAGGGCTTACAATTTCGTTAAGTCCTTCCCCTACGAGGCGGACTTTGCTACCGAGCCTCAAAATCTCTGTCCTACTTAGTCTTTCCAACAAAAGCTCCTATACATAATAAAATCTTTCTGAGGATACACCCCAGTTAATCGCATGTTTTTAATACGGATTCAAATATAGCTCAAGTTTTTTCTCTAAAAGTGCGAACCATAAGTCAGGTAAGGTTGTAGTCTATATGATTTCGATGAGCAAAAATAGGAGGTCTTATCGAAGAAAGTGTAGCCAGCATTTTGTACCTAATGGGAGGGAACGAATATGAAGGAGTCACTTATACACCGTTTGCGACAATGTGCCCATCCGCCTTAAGTGAAAGCGCAGTGTGGGCGTGCAAATTAGATATTATAAAATAGACTCTTAGTCCAGATTTTTGGCAGGAGTCTTATAAAACCCCTTCGGGGGACCCAGTAAACTGGGGCTTTTGGCCATGATTTATATCATGGCCTCTTTTTTAAATTGATTTTATTAAGAAAGTCCCCCACCCAGCCGAAAAGGGCCACTGGGAGGCTATTGTGCTAGCAGGAACACATTCAAATTTAACTGTTTACCGCCACTTGAAAGCGAAGGGCTGTCTCTTGCCTTTATGCGTACTCTCTTTTTCCCTGATCTTCTCCTGCAAAAAAAACGAAAATCAGGCTTCGTCCCAGAGCAAGGAAGCTACTCGTGCCGCAGAAAAAAAAGATGCACAAGTTAGGTTGGGCGACTTACAGGCGAGAAGTGGTGTTGACGGGACCTCTTTAGCCCTTACCAGTCCTTCTGCTCATGCTTTTAGCATGGGTTCACACAGTGTGCTCCAACTCACAGCACAGGAGGATCCCCGGGCTGACTACCTTGAATACGTGATCTGCACTGCTCCGTCCCCAAAAGAAAAAGATAATGCTCCGTCCCAAAAAAAATGCTCGCCATCTATGGATAAACCGGGGATCTTTACCCTGGGGATCACAAATATTCCACTGCTGTCACAGGGAGACTATATCGTAAGCCTCCGAAGCTGCACGAGAAGACCACTAAAGTCTGAAGGGGCCTGCGGTCGATTTGTTGAGCTCACCTACACCCAAAGTCAGAGTCAAAGCCCACTTAAACCCCTGCTCACCCAAATTTATCTCACAGAGCAGAAGATTCGGGATCAATGCCACCAACTCGCTAAGTCCATAGAAGACACATCCAAGCTAGGAATGTCTGCCTATGACCATAGCAACGGCACGCAAAACGATCAGCAAAAAGCGCGAAAAAAATTTGGCGAGATCTTGAACCGCATTTCTGATCTTGGGGAAGATAGGGTCTGCGATATTTTCCTGAACGGTGGCTTTTCCCTGCTAGCCTCACAGATCCAAGAAGCTGAGAAGAAAGAGCCCAAACAATCTTTAGCGCTCGTTCAAGGGCAGGAATCCATTCTCCCCAAAACTATTCTCTCCTTAGGGTTTGAGGGGGTACCTCAACAAGTAGTGAAGGCACTGTCAGAGGAGTATCTTGCCTCTGACCCTAAGGAAACCTCACCGACAAGTGCAGCTACAGATAAAAAAAACTCCAGGACGGAGCTCCCGGCAGCTAGCGGTCTTGCTGGGACGGAGCTCCCGGAAGCAGCTACGAGTCTCGGTCTTGCTGGGACGGAGCTCCCGGAAGCAGCTACGAGTCTCGGTCTTGCTGGGACGGAGCTCCCGGAAGCAGCTACGAGTCTCGGTCTTGTGACGCCCCCCCTTGATGGCTTAGCGCCAGAAGTGATAGCGCAACTAAGAGCTCTGGGGCAGAGTGGAGCACAAACCCCAGGACGACCACCCACCCGACCGCGACAACAGCGGCAGCAAGGCCCAGGTATGGGTACACAGATAGCCTTTACGGGCCTCATGTTAGGGGGAATCGCCATTTTCTTCGGTGTCGTTGGCTACTTTTCCATGGAGGGGAACAATCTTGATCTGAGTGAAGAAAAGAGCAGTATGATCACGAAACTCAAGGAGATTGGAGCTTCTGAAGAACAGCTGCAGAAACTGCTCAATGAGAGAGAGCAAATCCGAGCACAAATTGATCAAATGCTAGGCAAATGACATAAAATTAGAAGTTTAACTCGGTCTTTGATTGCAGATTATAAAGAGTGATGTCGATATTGCTAGATCCATGCTGAGCATCACTGATCTGAGTAGGAGCCAGTTCAAAGAGGAGAAGATATTCCACAGTCCATATGTTTATGTAGGGAAAAAAGGGTGTCCACTCCTGTTTTTGCTTTATTTTTTTAACCCGTGCAATCTTATAGTCTTGCCCAGCGTGCTTAAGAGTGTAGCTCCAGAACTTGGGGTCCGTCATGTCATTATCTTTTATGGGTGTGTAGAGAGAGACAAAAAGTCCAATTTTTTCCTTAGCCTCTTTAAGAGGGGAATCCGAGGCAGCAGGTAGCCGCTCAAAATATTTCTTTTCAAAATTGCTGAGAAAATCTTTGCTAAGGAGCGTGGCATGTAAATCGGTTACAAGATCAAAGCCTTTATGAATACTGACAGCCCTGGTATATTCTTTAAAAACACGTTCATAGGGTTCTGATGCAGAATCGGTATATATCGAGGTTTTTGAACCATCGCTCGTAAAGGAGGTTTGGCAGGAACATATAAGCAGAACGACAAGTACGGCCATACCTCGACGAATCCGTTTATGTCGAATGATATCAAGCATCAGTTTTCGCTCCTATCTGAGTTCCTCATCTTAGGCACTCTCTCATTTTGGGACAAAGAAGAGGGTGGAGAAGACCTGCCCCAAGTGTAGTCGATGGGTGCACAGCTGGCCTCTTCCACCAAATCAGTGAGTGACCCTATTTCTTCCATTCTGCTTTGAGAAGTAGAGTTTTTTGTCTGCTGCTTCCAGAAGTTCTTTGGGTGTGGTGAATTGGGTCTGCAGAGCTGCAACTCCCAGAGAAATCGTCTGGGTATGATCCACCGACTTTTTCGCTTGGTCTTGTCCGACCACTAAGTGATGAATATAGTCTGCACTGCTCTTTCTAATGCGCTCGGCCAGCTGAACAGCTGTCGGTAGATCTGTATTAGGCAGAACAACAATAAACTCCTCACCACCAAATCGACCGAGTATGTCTTCCTTGCGGATAACATTCTTCACCATCTGAGCTGTGTCTTTCAGAACCTGATCGCCTGCATTATGCCCATAAGTGTCATTGACTTTTTTAAAGTGGTCTAGGTCGAAGTAGATCAGAGTTAGAAGTCTTTTCCCTGATTGAGAAGCTCGAAACTCGTTGTCTAACGCTTCCATCAGGTAGGACTTATTAAAGATTTGGGTACCATTATCAATCGTGGCCATCCTATAAATCTTATCCTGGATGTAACCGTCAACATTGTCTTGGGAGAAAAATTTTAGGACCAGTGTTCCTAGCCTGAGAACGTCTTGGTCTTTCAGCTGGGTTAACTTCTCTATCTTTACGTCATTGACGAAAGTCCCATTTGCACTCTGAGTGTCTTCTATAAAAATCTCACCATTTTTTTGCTGGATACTTGCGTGAATGCGGGAGACGCTACCCTCAGGGATGCTGAGATCAGCCTGCGGGGACCTTCCTATTTTCATTTCTTCCTTGGAGATGGGGTAACGCTTCCCAAGACTTTCCCCGTTGTACTGTACAAGACAGGCTGTTTGCTTAGGTTTAATTTGCTGCTGTATCACCCGCATATCTGCTATGACGGTGCGATCCCCTTCGTCCGGATTGTCCAGGGACGGAGACTTTTTTATGGTTGGCTCTATTGAAAAACTACCGTTGTTATCTTTATCCGCCATAGGAACTATACCCTCGATTTACTTCGCTGCTCCCACAACATTATGATATTAGCACATTTCGCCTATTTTGATTTTAGACAGCGGGGATTTTTGTATGCGCCAAGCACCATGGAACAGTCTATTGAAAGCATTAGCTTTTCCTCTGACAATCATCGTTATGATCAGCATGTTGATCCCCTCTCTTGGTTTTGCCATAGAGTCAGCAGCAAACGGCGGTGTCCATACGGAACCGACAAGCCCTGTTCTGCTCGGTCTCGCAGTCCTTTTCATGGCAGCAAGGCTGGGTGGCTTTCTCGCAAAAACCGTGAGTCAACCCGCCGTTCTTGGCGAACTCGCTGCTGGAGTGCTACTAGGGGCTCTTCCTAGTTTAGGGATAACGGGTTTCCAGTTTCTTCAGCAGCAAGAAGTTTTTGCGATATTTGCCTCTCTAGGTGTGATCCTGCTTCTTTTTGAAGTGGGACTCGAATCTCATCTTGGCGACCTTCTCAAAGTAGGCCTTGTCTCGACAGCCGTTGCGGTACTGGGTGTAATAGCCCCCATGGCCCTGGGTTTTATGACCAGTTCCTACTTTCTCCCAGACCGTTCTTTCTATGTGCATCTTTTTGTAGGGGCAACCCTCTCTGCCACCAGCGTTGGGATCACCGCGCGTGTTTTAAAAGATCTGAAGAGACTACAAAGTCGAGAAGCAAAAATCATCCTGAGTGCCGCAGTTATTGACGATGTGCTCGGACTTATCATCCTTGCCATTGTTGCAGGTCTTATCGTCGATACAAGCTCTGGTGAGCCTCATACCTTCTCGGTTTCGAGTATGTTATGGGTGGGAGTAAAGGCCGTTGCCTTCTTGGTTCTGTCGCTATTTATCGGGGTAAAATTAGGACCTGTCTTGTTCCGGCTTGGCGCAAAAATGAAAGTTGAGGGGATGCTTGTTTCCCTGTCCCTCTCTTTTTGTTTCATTCTAGCTTACCTAGCCAACCAGGTAGGGCTAGCTCCTATTGTCGGTGCTTTTGCCGCAGGCCTTGTCCTCGATGGTAAGAGATATGGCGCTTTGTTTGATGATGGCGAAAAATCTATTGAAGACCTCATCTTTCCCCTCTCAAAAATTTTCGTCCCCATTTTCTTTGTTCATATGGGCATGCAAGTGGATCTCAGCACCTTGATGCAGTCCTCTGTTTTACTACTAGGCTTTACTCTGACCCTTATGGCGTGTGTGGGAAAGATGATCTGTGGACTAGTGGTTGTGGGAAAGGAAAATAGAACAGTGAGTAAGATGATTATCGGGATCGGGATGATCCCTCGGGGAGAAGTAGGCCTTATCTTTGCAATGATGGGGGCCAGCCTGCGTTTAAACGGAGTGCCTGTGATCGACCCAAGCCTCTACTCCTCCGTTCTTATCATGATCTTTTGTACAACACTCGTTACACCACCGCTCCTCAAGTGGGCCTACTCTAAGGTTGTTGAGCAGTAGGAGGAGCCTGAATGACAAGGCAAAGTTCGCTGTGAGCGCCCAGAGGAACACCTTGAAAATCCGCCTCACAGTTTGAAAACGGCTCTGTTTGGCTGTCTGAAGTACGCTCAAAACTTCTATACGATGTTTTCAAAGCACAAAATTCTTTGTTCACCCCAAAGGATAGCCCTTGGATTTTCTCTGTGCAGGCAAATCTCAAAATACTGAAGTAGGTGGTCGTTGCGCAGAGTTCGTTACTTGATCCAAAGCTTATGCCTTTAAAATCTTCCGAGCAATTCAAAAACGGACTGCTTGTGTTGGCTTTTGTCGTTCTACAAGCTGAGGTGAAAAGCAAGATAGGAATGAGACGGTACATCTTAAATCCTTTTTAAATTCTTGAGATGAGCGCTTATTTTAGCATAGAGTTGATACGGTGCCAACGCGGTCCCTCGCTGTGTTTCAACTGTCCAAGTATCCTAACTTCGTCATGGCGAGGAGCCGCAGGCGATGAAGCATCTGCCTTTAAACGGAGATAGTCCTTTGCTTGTGAGGGAATCGGAAAGATGGGGGCGTATTGAAAGACTTGCGTCACCAGCTCGATGGATTTTCTGACAGCTATTTCTCCTGAGTTCTTGTGGGGGGTCAGAAGAGCCGACGAAGCTTTTGCGGGTGAAGATAGAGTGAGGGATACAAGCAAGCAAAGGGCTAGGACATGTAAGCACATCACTCTTCTTCTGCTAGGAAGACTTCCCTGGAAGCGGTTTCACCCAGGTCTCTTTTAAGGTGACGGTACGGTTAAACACAAGCTTGCCTGGTCTTGAGTCCTTGTCCACACAGAAAAATCCCAGTCTTTCAAACTGAAAGCGATCTTCAGCTGCAGCATCCTTTAAAGAAGGTTCTATTTTTGCAGATGTAAGGACTTCCAACGATTTAGGATTGATATGCTTCGTGAAAGGAACCCCTTCATTCTCTTGGAAGGAAGGATCTTCGACAGAGAAAAGTCTGTCATAAAGTCGAAGCTCTGCTGTGAGTGCTCTCGCCACACTCACCCAGTGGATGATGCCACGAACCTTCGGTCCTTCAGGGTCCTTACCCAGTGAATGCGGATCGTAAGTACACCTGACTTCTACGACATGGCCCTCTGCATCTTTGATAAAGTCTTCGCAACTTATAATATATCCGTAGCGCAATCTGACTCGACGACCTGGTCCAAGACGGAAAAAGTCAGAAGACGGAGCCTCCATGAAATCATCTTGCTCTATGTAAATTTCTCTAGAAAGTGGCAGTTCCCGATCACCCCTTTCTTTTTGCTGTGGATGGAGAGGGGCTTTAAGGATTTCTTCCTGATCTTCAGGGTAGTTAGTGATGACAAGTTTCAACGGTCTGGTCACACAGAAAGCTCGTTGACTTTCTCGATTGAGGTCTTCACGTAGACACTCTTCGAGATAGCCCATATCGATGGAACTTTCTTTCTTTGTCAGGCCAATACGCTCACAAAAATCCCTTATCGCTTTTGGCGTGTAACCACGTCTTCTAAAGCCGACGATGCTTGGCATCCGGGGATCATCCCAGCCAGTCACATGCCCTTCTTCGACAAGCTGCTTGAGTTTTCGCTTGCTCATGACAGTATAGCTGAGGTTAAGGCGGGCGAATTCGATCTGTCTTGGATGAAACTCTGTTTTCAGGGTATCGAGGAACCAATCGTATAGGGGCCTATGGTCTTCAAATTCAAGAGTACAGAGGGAATGCGTAATCCCCTCTAAAGCATCAGACAGACAGTGGGTGTAGTCGTACATCGGATAAATACACCAGAGATCCTTTGTTATGGGGTGCTGATGTTTCATGATACGGTACATGACCGGGTCACGCATGTTGATGTTACCAGAGTTCATATCGATCTTGGCTCTTAGAACATAACGACCATCTTCAAATTCCCCTTTCTTCATTCTTTCGAAAAGATCAAGGTTCTCTTCTATGGATCGTTTTCGATCAGGGCTTTCCCGTCCAGCTTCTTTTAAGGTTCCTCTATACAGCCTCAACTCATCTTGATTCAGGCCACATACGTAAGCCTTTCCCATTTTGATCAGCTGTACAGAATAATCATAGATTTTATCGAAGTAGTCTGAGGCATGTCGAACTTTTCCATGCCAAGAAAAACCAAGCCAGCGTACATCTTCTTTGATCGCTTCAATGAACAAAGTGTCTTCTTTGCTGGGATTGGTATCATCAAAACGGAGATTGCAGTGACTATTAGGATACTCAGAGGCCAAACTGAAGTTTAAGCAAATCGATTTGGCGTGTCCTATGTGTAAAAAACCGTTTGGCTCTGGTGGAAATCGAGTGATGATCCCATCTGGATGTTGACCACGGGCTCTTTCCTCATCAATCAGATGTCGGATGAAGTTGGGTGCAGGTTGTTGTTTGTTTTCACCATCTTTTTTCTTAACGTTCATTCTTGGTTCTCATAAAAGTAAGTTCTCGAATTCTAGGAACCCCCTTTGTCGGCAAGGAGGGATTTGGGGCAAACTGATTACCTTTTTAGTCTTATTCCAGACAACCCAGTTCATCCTGGGGCAGACTCATCTGTCAGCATGAGAAACGGGCTTATCCATTTCAGTTGCAAGTCAGCCCACGGACTGGGATGCAGCAGAGAACAGGTTGAAATAAAATCAACTCCCGTTGCAGCAACATCTTCCGCTCTCTCTAAACTCATAGGCCCGGAGGCTTCAAGAAGCACTCGCCCTTGGACTGTTCTGACGGCCATAGAGAGCTCAGCTATAGACATGTTTTCTAGGAGGATCATGTCGGCTCCAGCGTCTACAGCTTCATGAACTTCTTCGAGGCGCTGCACTTCCACTTTAATTTTTAGGGTGGGAGGCAGGCTCTCCAATAGTCGATTTACAGCTTGGGTAATAGATCCTGCTGCACGTATGTGGTTTTCTTTGACGAGTACCGCATCTGTCAAGCATAACCTTTGCCCTCGAGCTCCCCCTATGGAAACAGCCCTATTTTCAATGAGTCGCAATCCTGGACTTGGGTTTCTCGCATCAAGTAGTTTAGCTCTATGCCCTTTCAAACGATCAACGTATTCGCTAGTTCTCTGTGAGATGCCACACATTTTCTTTAAAAAATGAAGAGCCACCCCTTCAGCTTTCAAAATCGATCGAGCTTCCCCCCGAACCCTCAAGAGTCTTTTTCCTGGCAATAGACTCTGCGCATTTTGAACATACACTTCAACTTGAAGACTGGGATCTACCCGTGTAAAAACCATCCTGGCAAGTTCAAGTCCAGACGCCAGACTCTGAGATCTTGCAACGATCTCAGCCTCGCCAACAGTCCCCTTCCGGACGCATATTTTACTTGCCCAGTCACCTGATCGATCTTCATCCAGAGCCCTCTCCACCAAAGTCTCCAGCTGAAGCTGGTGTAACTCCTCTCTATCTTGCATATTTTTCCATCATCGCCTTGCATCAAAGTTTACACCCTTCATCCACATAAGCTCAGCTCGGAGCTCTCTCTATAAGTAGACTGGTTGCTTCCCCGCCACCAATACAAAGAGAAGCCAGACCTCGCTGAAGTTTAGCTCGCCTCAACTCATGTAGCAGGGTGACTAAAATCCGAGCCCCGCTAGCACCAAGTGGGTGACCTAAGGCGATCGCTCCACCATTTACATTGACTTTATTGTGATCAAGACCCAGCTCTCTCATAGCAGCTAGGGGAACAACCGAAAAAGCTTCATTGATTTCATAACGATCTACATCCGTAGCCTTTAGTTTCGCTCCATTCAAGATCTTTTCGAGGCTTTTTACAGGGGCGGATGTAAACCACTGAGGAGCTTGCGCATGGGTGTTTTGGCCAGTGATTCGACCCAAAACTTCAAACCCCAACTTCCTCGCCCGCTTCTCTTCCATAAGTACGAGGAGTGAGGCTCCATCGCTAATTGAAGATGAGTTCCCTGCCGTTAAGGTTCCTTTTCCAGAAGAGTCTTTGGCAAAAGCTGGGGGAAGTTTCGGCAGTTTTGCTAAATCAACCGAAAATGGCGATTCATCCTGCTCTATCCGGACGGCTTTCTTTTTTTCTATTGTTTCGATAGCTACTATTTCTGCTTGGAAGGCTCCCTGTTCGACGGCAACTTTAGCTCTTCGGTAACTTTCGAGGGAGTAGGCGTCCTGCTCTTCACGTGAAAACTGATATTTTTCGGCACATAATTCAGCACATTGCCCCATAGAACTGGCATCATAAGGATTGCTCAGTCCATCCCACTGCATATGATCCTTGCTGTCTAAGGGACCAAAGCGGAAACCTTTGCGGCTACCCATCAACAGATGGGGGGCCAGCGACATATTTTCATGTCCGCCGGCCATAACGACATCGGCATCTCCCCTTGCAATAGCTTGCTCCGCTAGCATGACGGCTTTCATGCCGCTTCCACACACTTTATTGATCGTCATGCTTCGAACATTCTCCGACAAACCCCCATAAATAGCAGCCTGCCGTGCTGGAGCCTGTCCACACCCCGCCATCAAAACCTGTCCTAGAATCAGCTCATCAACATCGCTGCCGGCGAGAGAAAGAGCCTTTAGCGCATCTTGGATAAGTACAGAACTCAGTTTGGCTGCTGGAATGTCAGACAATGCTCCCATAAACTTTCCAATAGGGGTCCTCTTTGCATAAACAATCACTGCCTTTCTCATAAGCACTCCTCATCCTAAGGTTTTTGGAATTGACAGGTCTTCTAAGACAGCTCCAGCTGCCTTGCAGCTTATAATTAGCTGTCCCGTTCTGCAGCTCATTAAGATTCCCACTGAAAATGAGAACTCCTCGAGCCTCACTCTACAACTTGTGGGATACTTCCTAGAACAGCCAAGACAGGATTAGCAAAGGGCGTCAACTCCAAGAGCAACGCCGAACAACTCAAGTTCTGAAAAGCGCGATAGAATAGTTGCGTATCTCAACACAATCGATTAATTATGTTTATTCCTCAGCAGGAGACTTGTCCAGGGCCCCCCAAGATAGGTAGCTGCTTGTTGGTAAAAATGGCGAGGTAGCTCAGTTGGTAAGAGCGCTGGATTCATAACCCAGAGGTCGAGAGTTCGAATCTCTCTCTCGCTACCATTTTTCTCACAAATAATATCAAATCTATAAAAAAATCAGTGCAAGGAAGAGGGCTTGGGAGAAAACTGCGCAGCTGGTTTCTCCCAAAATCAATAAGTTTTGGGCTAAAGCCTTTGCCTTTTTAACAGGCACTTGCTAATCTCGCTCATTTTTTCTTGGAACTTTTCATGAAACAATTTCTGCTGTTAATCCTGCTATTTTCTCCCCCATCCTTTGCAAATGACTGCCAAGGTCACTATAACGAATACGAAAAGAAACTAGGTGAAATGGAAGATGCCGCTAAAGCAACTGCTGTTGCAGAAGGAGCGGCATCATTTTTTGGACCCATAGCAACAATCACTGCGACAGCGATAGGAGCAGGAGTTGTGCTTGCACTCCAAAAAGAGGCTGATAAACATTTGGCTAGGTATAAGGATTGTCAAAGAAACAGAGAAGAAGAAAACCAGAGGACTATAGAAGAAAACCGTCAAAAATATCTTCAAGAGCAGGAAGAGAAAAAAAATAAAGAGGAACAAGAAAAAAACAGATTAAAACAAGAGCGTGAAGGGGAAGAACTGTGAAACATATCTTATTTTGTATCCTTCTCATCTCTCAGTCTCTGACCGCTCAAATTGACTTAACGATCAGTACTGGTGGCGGATGTGGTTCGACTTCAAACCAAAGGCCTGAGAAAAACAGATTAGGGCGCTTTGAAAAATATCCAGACAGTCACCAAACTAAACAACACTGGGAATCTGACGTGAGGAGCGATAGAGCTACTCCCTATCAACCTCAGCCTTATACACCCAGCCAAAACATTCGCGATCTTACCCAAGCTACACAATATTTTAAGGATCAAGTCCGCAGGCGTAATGAAGTTCGAGAGCAGATTAAATCTATGGACCAATATGAGAAAAGGTCTGAGATTCTTAATTATGCTACAGAGTCACTGAAAATTTCACGTGATTACTATGATAATGATGAAATAGAAGAGGGGAAGATTGCTGCTGGCGTTGCAGATGTTCTCCTTGATCTAGCGACAAGTTTGACTCCAGTCGTGAGTTGGGGACGAGATCTTTACGAGGCTATTAGTGGAAAAGATCTGCATAGTGGCGAAGAACTCGGGGAGTTCTCTCGTTCTATGGCTGTTCTCGGTGTTGTAACCGTAGGTTTTGGGAGCAAGATTGGTAAGGCCTGTAAGTTTCTTGCTAAGTTGATGAAGGGGGATAAGGCCGCAGATGCTCTGAGGGCGAGTGAGAGGGTCTTAGGTTCGGCTGGAGAGGTGACCAACGTTCGCTGGGGTTTGTGGACTGACTTACCTACAACGACGGTAGATGGAGCGGAGTATGCTTCGATTGGTGATCGCTTATATACAAGACACGCAATTGATAGAATGACCCCAATGGGTTTTGGAACGGCTGCGGGCGGTAGTGCTGGACGTGGTGTACCTACAGTAGTCGTCGAACACATTCTTCAACACGGAACAAAAGTCACAGAACAAACATTATCAAATGGGATTGTTCGCGAAACTTGGAAGATGGATACTGTAGAGATTGTAACGGAACAATCCAAAAAAATTGTTGTGACTGTGATGAGAAAGGGATTGTGATATTATGCCCAGCTTAGTTGAAATTATCGATGTAAACGGCGACTGCCGCCTGCGGATGGGCTCTACCCGTGTCGATTATCTTGATATCCAGATGGAATCGACTAACTCCTCTGTGAAATCGACTGTCTATATGTACAAGGATATTCCGTTGCTGGGGGATTTTTTTGAAGACTTGGCACAGAATTGGAAAGGTTGGGAAGGTAAAAGAATTTTTAGATCAGTGGAAAGTGACTTTCGAATTGAAGCTGTACATGATCATAGGAGTAGAGTTGATTTCTGCATATTCTTAGAAGGTTCAATGGGATCTGCAAGTGCATGGTCGCATTCAGAGCATATACAGGTCGAGTGTGGGACTCTCAGTAATCTATCCAAGGATGTCCAAGATCATCTTTTGAGAGATTAGAACTCCTAGGAATTAGAAAAGGAAAAATTTAGCTTACTCCTGAGTAAATAGGCAAGTAGCTGTGCTAGAACGACATTCCACAAGAGGGCCATATAACGCAGGCTGAGCATAACATCGTTTTCTGTCCTTTCTTGACCTCCAGCCAGTCCTTCGTTTTCGAGCTTTCCATTCTTAATCTCCAATTCGGTGCGAAGACGATGAACTTCACCCAGTAACTTATCCCTTTTTGTTTGATATTTATCCACGTCTAAACTCGAGATAGTTGCTAGTATAGCCTGTTCAGACTCTCGCAAAGATGCAATGTCCTGTTTGATATTTTGAACAAGGAAAGTCTTTTCTTGTTCAAAATGAGTTCTCTTTTTGACCCCAGCATGAATGATCATGGTTATAACTGCAAACGAACCTAAGAGCAGACCTCTCAGAATCATCCTCCAACCTTTTTCTACCATTATGGATGAGAGGAAACCCAACGTAATTAATGCGAATTCACTTAGTAAACTATAAAAAATAGCTTCATAGAGATGATAAGATTTGAGGAGGTAAAATGTGACCTGCTCATAGACAAGGAAGTGTTTTGTCCGAGCAAGGGTGACACAAAAGTGGGTGTAAATTTAAGACAACTCTCATGTCAGTTCCGGTCCCTTCTGATTCCAGTACGTTATTCTCTCATTTCTTGTCTTCTGTCTAGCAACAA
>JAGNWK010000140.1 GCA_017985985.1 Oligoflexales bacterium | reverse complement strand
GTTTAGTCTTATGAGTTAAGACAGCGAGCATAAACGCGGAACCAATTTGATAAGCAAATTCGTTATTATCGGTGAAGACAATAATAGGCTCTTGAGAATGCCTATTGAGAATGCTCCAAACTTGATCAAATTTGGCGGTAGCAGCCTGAGCTAAATTCTTCTGCTCACGATAGGCCGTCATAGCATCCTTGCCCTCTCGGGAACGAGCTGAACGCATAATAAACTGCTTCCACCCATCTGGCTTTGAAAAATCGATACCCATCTTCCGAATAAAACCCATGTACCGCTGCCTCGAGGCATCGTAGGATGCTTTTTCTTCAGCACTCAGGTCTACTTCTATGTTCACAACATCGTAAGGTGCCAGGGTATTTGCAACTAAATCCCTGATCGCCCCCTCATAGATTTTTTCACCAAGCAGGTCATAGATGACACTTTCTTTGCCATCACTACGCTCCAAGGTGGCGGAGAGACCTAGGCGGAAGGGAGCTATACAGGCAGCTCCAATGATCTGATATTGCGGAGCTGGAAGATGGTGACACTCGTCCACAATGAGAAAGCCAAACTGATTCCCCACGTTTTCAATGATCATGCGTGCTGAGTCATAGGTGCTGACCGTGATCGCTTCGATAGATCGATGGCCACCACCGACAAGGCCGATGGGCTGGGATAAATGGGCTGCTAAGACCTCCTGCCACTGGAGAAGTAAATCGATAGTGGGAACCACAATAAGGGTAGATCGAGCTGCTTTTTCAATAGCTAGTAGAGCTAATATCGTTTTCCCAGCACCAGTAGGGAGGGATACGACCCCATTTTTGTGGGCAGAGAGCCAAGCTGCTAGAGCCTCCGCCTGATGACTTCTGGGGACGATCGCCTTTTTGAGACGGCAATCGATCTCACTATATTTTCTAGCCTGATCCACCAGGGTAATGCCCTGCTTGTGGGCATTCACGACAAGCTGACGATAAGAAGAGGCCCTGGCTCGATATTGCAGAGTCCTCTTATCAAAAACGCATTCGCCAAGAGAATTGATCTCTTCTTGTCTCCCCTCAACAAGGAGGGTACCTTGCTTAAAGCTCAAGGTAACGACTTGGGCCTCTCGGTCAGTTTGTTGTAATGACTGCGAATTTTGAAGAGGATTAGGCTCACCGGGAGAAGAATTCACACTATATCCTTTGGAGGAGAACCGAAGTGAAACTGAGACATTTTATCCCTTGCTTGATCCTATCTGGATCATTTTGGAACAGTCCTCTCTCAGCAACTCTCCCTTTGCAAACAGTTCCCCCTGAAATTGTGTTGGAGGGCAAATCAGGCTCTCGCGTCGATACGCAAGGCCCCTGGACTAGTTCTTCCCTCAAAGGGAAGATTCATGTTCTCTTCTATGTAGCTCCAAGCATGAAAGATCTCAATAAGGAAGCGAGTGAGGCCATCAAGCTTGAGGCTTTTCCGACAGAACAATTTGGTTCTGTTGCTGTGATCAACATGGCTGCTAGCTCCTGGCCTAACTGGCTCCTTTCCAAAAAGCTCCAGCAAAGTCAAAAAGAATTCCCAAGGACTATCTATGTCGAAGACCGAACGAGAGAACTAGCGCGCGTCTGGAAGCTAGAGGATGACTCCAACGACATACTCGTCTTTGACAAAGAAGGCCGGGTCATCTTTAGTCATGATGGAAAGCTGAGCACTGAGGGTGTTCAAAACCTAGTGAAACTCATTCGAAGCCAAATAAACGGATGAATGGGGGCAACTGCCACCTCTCTTTTTTGCTTCAGTGTGGGAATGACGAACTTCGATCATAGTCATCCCCACGCCGAAGGCCGAGGAATGAGGTCGTTAGGGGGTCAGGGGATCTCCTGCGAACATCAGTTCATCATTTAGAAGAACGCAGAGTGGAACTGATCAAATTAAAAATCAATAGACAGGTTCCTAGAGCTGAGGCTAGGCAAAAAACAAGCAGTGCCCAGAAAAGCAGAACAGGAAAAAAAGCGAGGCCTATAACTCGCTCTATAAACAAAACCCCCGTAGCATCGGACTTCCTCCAATGCTTCCGCAGACCTATTTTAACGATCCTACTCTCTTCGCCTAAAGTCCTCAGGCGTTTCTTTTCCAGTTTATCCTTTGTTACGGCTGCCAAAGACATCTACCCCTCCTCATTTAAATGTACGAACTAACTGTATAGCAAGGAGGGGTTTGGGGAAACTGCGCAGCTGGTTGCCCATCTAAAAAGTCAGCAAGGAGGGGTTCGGGGAAACTGCGCAGCTGGTTGCCCATCAAAAAAATCTTCAAGTCACCTGAACAAAATCGTCCCGTTCAGGCCCTGTTCCTATCGCCAAGATACGAACTCCTGCCAACTCAGACATGGCTTCGACATATATCTTAGCTTCTCTTGGACAGTCCGCCAGAGAGCCTGATTTAGGTAGCTCTTTCTGCCATCCAGAAAAGCTTTTTAAAACAGGTTTGCAAGCAGCAAGGATCTCTGCATCTGCAGGAAACTCATCAAGAACACCCAAACTTGGGTGTTGATAAGCTGTGACAATCTGTATCTGATCAAAGCCTGTGAGTATATCCATCTTGTTGACATAGATAGCATCAAAACCATTGACGGCTACAGCATAACGCATGGCTACAGCATCAAACCAGCCACAACGTCTTGGCCGACCTGTAGTCGCTCCTCGCTCTTGACCCTTTTCAGCTATTCTTTTACCCACATCGTCTTTTAGTTCACTAGGAAAGGGACCTTCACCCACTCGTGTGGTGTAGGCCTTAGCCACCCCTAAAACCTGAGATACAGATTTAGGACCTAGACCAAGACTAGCCAGTGCACCACCAGCAATAGTTGAGCTCGAAGTTACATAGGGGTAAGTTCCATGGCAGATATCCAACAGGGTCCCTTGGGCCCCCTCCAGCAAGACTCTCTTACCAGAGGCTATCTCTTTCCTCAGTTGATTCTCTGCAGGCTGAACAAAGGGTCTGAGTTCTGCTGCTGCGGAAACAAAAAGAGCCCAAGCTTCTTTATGATTTTGTGTATGCAAAAGGAAATCTGAACTCTCTGCTGAGCGTCTCTCAAACCAAAGAGCCCTCTGGCCATCATCAACATATTGAGAAAGAGTAAGCCCGGATCTAGCCATTTTTTCTTCATAGCTAGGGCCTATCCCTCTCTTCGTTGTTCCAATTGGTTTTTTAGCACGTGCTTCTCGCTGCTCATCGCAATGGATATGCCAAGGACTGATCACATGAGCTCTTTGTGAAAGCCACAGCCTCTCGGGACCTACGTCCGCGTAAGAGCTGATCCCTCGAATCTCATCGAGAAGTTTTAAGGGGTTCACAACAACGTTAGCACCGACAAGCAATTTTGTATGGGGATGAAACACCGCACTGGGCAGCTGGTGTAGAACTAATTTCTTGCCATTGAGATAAATCGTATGGCCAGCATTATCTCCTCCTTGAAAGCGACAAACTAAATCAGATTGCTCTGATAGGCAGTCTACCCACTTCCCTTTGCCTTCATCTCCCCACTGGGCCCCAACAAGAATCACGACCTGAGACATCTTGAACCTCTATTATGTGAAACTGTTTTTGAGAGAAACCAGCTGCGCACCTGTTCGACGGAGCCTGCCCTGAGCGGAGTCGAACGGGCTCAGGGCAAGGATTCCTCCCAAACCCTCTTCCTTAACAAAAAAAAGGAAACGTCTTCCTTGCGGAAAATCGTAAATTAAAAAAATTATTTGGATAAATATAAGAAAAATATGAAGATCATATGAAGAATAAAAAGAAAAAGAGAAGCGAAGGGGGCTGCATGGGGCGACTCTCCCACAGTTAGGACTGCAGTACCATGGCTGCTAGAGGGCTTAACTTCTGTG
>JAGNWK010000070.1 GCA_017985985.1 Oligoflexales bacterium | reverse complement strand
GAATGCCACAACCAATACATTCCGTTTCGAGGATCCAGCGTAAGGACAGGCTTGAACCAAAGAGAACTGGCGAGTTCGAAGCCCTTGTCGATAGGCCAACGCAGAACCAAGTCAAAAATCATGAAAAATACGGCCGAGAAGAGAAGATTAAACCTCCGAGATCATCCGCTATTATTGTGGGTGTTCAAATGCCGGATAGCCCTCTTACAGAAGTTCAAGAAGGCCTTGACGAACTCAGCGCCCTTCTCTCGACATTAGGCGTGCAAACGCTTTCTCGGGTGATTCAGAAAAGACACAAGTTATCTCCCAGTCTCCTCATTGGAGAGGGTAAAATTCAAGAGATCAAACAGATGGCCTGCGATGCTGGCGCAAGTTGCATTGTGATCGATCATATTTTGACAGGGGTTCAGCACCGCAACCTAGAGCAGCTGACAGGTTGTGAGGTCTTAGAAAGATCTCAGGTGATCCTCGATATATTTTCTAAACACGCCAGAACCAATCAGGCAAAGACTCAAGTTGAAATCGCTCAACTGGAATACATGATGCCGAGGCTTGTGAAGGCCTGGACCCATTTCCATCGCCAAGCTGGGGGAGGTGTTCATTCGAGAGGGATGGGGGAAACACAGATCGAGATCGATAGACGCCGAGCTCGAGACCGCATTCACCGGCTACAAAAGAAACTAGAGCAGATCCGCAAGGAGAAACAGACTCAGCGAAAATCCCGGCAGAATGAACTCAAAGTTTCTTTAGTCGGGTACACCAACAGTGGTAAGACCACTCTGATGAACGCACTCACCCATTGTTCAGCACAGGGTCATTCTAATCTTTTTGCAACGCTCGACACGACCGTACGAACTCTTGATCCCAATACTCGGCCTGTCATTCTGATGAGTGACACGGTTGGTTTTATCAAAAAACTACCCCACTCTTTGATTGAATCTTTCAAGACAACCTTAGAGGAAGCCGTGCAGGCTAATCTGCTGCTGCATGTGATCGATGTTTCTCATGAAAACTATAAGCAGCAGATGGAAGCTACAGATCTTGTTCTGGAAGAAATCGGGGTTTCTCACACGCCAAGGCTTTTGATTTTTAATAAAATGGATCAGCTTGATGAGCCCTTCCTCGAATCGATTCTCCAGAAAAAATACCCAGGGAGTTTGGCTATCTCAGCAAGAAAGCCGGAAGATATTCTAAGACTAAGAGCTCATGTCTTGCGTTTTTTTGATGATCAATTTGCAAAGATGGAACTGCTTATCCCGGGACTCGCAAAAGAGCAGCTCTCGCTGGTCTATGCAAACTGCCTGGTTCTTCGCGAAGAATACCAAGAGGACGGATCCGTCGCTCTTTTTGTGAAAGGCCCCAAACCGATATTATCTAAGCTAACTGCTTATCAGGCTATGTGAGCTTTTGTTCTCAGGAGACGTTCTCCCCCTTGAGAACTACCTCCCCTTTTTGATCTATTTTTTAGTCAAAATGTCCTTTGAAAACGTATTCGGTCTTGAGTCCGGCTTTTTGCCATCTAGGGGCTCTTTTGAGTCGCCAGTATACAGTTTATTGCCTTCAATTTTGAAGATGTCATAGTCATGACCACCCATGAAAAAGCAGTCCTCTGCCTTTGACTTATCCAACTCCCAGTCTGTTTTATCACAGAACTTCAAAGTATTGAGCGCATCGACTAGCTCTTTATTTCTTACAGTCGTCTCCGTTTTTGAAGTTTCCATATCCATAGTTCTTGCTCCTGCAGGTTCTGTTAGCGTAAGACCAGTGGAATAAGAACCTTGCGCAGAAATTTGATAGCCTAGAGAGCCACATTTCTCGTCCGAATACATCTTAATTTCGAATGCAAAATCATTTGCGCTAAAAGTTTCGGAAATAAACGAGTATTGTGTCATACGAGTAAACAGGTCTGCTGCAGCCATCAACTCACCGCTATTGTCTGTATCTTTTCCAGCACCAGACGTATCGGCAAGACCCATGCCAAGCGACTGCGTAGACTGACATCCACTCTCCCAAGTTCCTATGAGATCATTATCAGGGGCTTTCGCAGCAACAGGGTCCCCTACTTTGTTAGAATTATCGGGGGCTTTCGCAGCAACAGGGTCCCCTACTTTGTTAGAATTATCGGGGGCTTTCGCAGCAACAGGGTCCCCTACTTTGTTAGAATTATCGGGGCCTTTCGCAGCAACAGGGTCACCTACTCTCTTCTGTTTACAGGACACCAAGGCGACAAGACAAAGAACCGGGAGAACTAGTTTGCGCATATTATCTCCTATGTTTTATGAATAAAGACTAAAACTAACTCACTTATACCTTTACAGAGTCTGCTTCTAAAGTCCAGGTATCCGTAGACAAGTTGCTTCAGGCTGGACCTCCTAGGACAGTTCCATCCGCGTTAAAAGGGCAATGTAGAGAAATTGTTGTTTTGGAAAAAAGAAACTAAAAAACAACCTTGTAAAAACTGATTCGTAATGTAGCTTTCCAAGCAGCTCATTCTATAGAGGATAAAGCAAAAGAAATTCGTACAGAGGACTTAACATCCCCGATAGTCACGAAAACAAAATGGAAGAAATATAATCGACTTATGTCATCCTGGGCTAAAGGATCTCTAGCTGAAGCCCTCAACTCAGTAACACAGGCAAGAGGTTCATCTGCAACAAATGAAAGAAGAAAACTGATCTTCTTGTCCTTCCAAACTAGCGAGTCGGCCATCCTATTGCCTCCACAAGATGGCAAAATCCCCTCTTCTTGCAGGAGAACGCTAGCAGATGTTCCCGCGTGCAATCCTCACACTTAAGCCGGATAAACCTGTAAGCCAGGACGGCACACTCTAGGAAGGCCCATAGCTCCTTCTCTACGTGCTTGGGTATAGCTTTGCCTGCTGCTGCAAGATAGGAAAGAAAGGTGTTTAGATGCTTGGCAAGAGTTTGGTAGAGGAGAGTCTCTTCAGGCTTACGTCTCTCATAGATTTTGTGTGTGATAGGTCCCATGGCCAGAGTATAGAACCGATCCCATCACGCCAAAGTGGTGAGACCCCACCTTTGCTCGAACGATTGACCGCTTTGGTCTATCATGCATCGTCCTCCTCCTTACCTTCATCACCTGCATCACCTTCATCACCTTCATCTGCCGCTGCTTCACCAGGGGAAGCAGCGGGCGTCAATATAGCTCCTACTACAGCACGCACCGCGCAACTACCGGCACTTTCAGCCCCAGCACTCATTTGTCTATCTAACAGATCTAAAGTTTGCCCATCATCAACAGGAAATTCGCCTGCTGCGGCTACACAATGCGTTCGATAGTCACTCGCTGCTAGTCTCCAAGCAACCTCAGCAACCTCAGCTGGGACTGCGGCTGCGGCTGCTGCATCTGCGTGGAATTGTGCGGCCGTCCTTGCCGGAATAGGCGTCGGGACTAAACCAGGATGAGAAGAGTGAGCAGCCGAAGATGGTCCCGTTCCTGCTCGCGTTGGAAGAGCCAATTCGACTCTTCTAGGGACAGCGAGTGGTCGCCCAGAAGCACAAAGGGCACTTAAGCCTAGGACACTATCCGTGGACAGACTACTACTAGCAGGAACAACAGGTGCTCGTCCTCCTCTTCCACCTGCTCCGGAACTTTCAGCACAAACAGCAGCCGGTTGCTGAATTATAATGTGAGGTGCACCACATGACGATGATACTCTGCTTAATGCTGCAGCCAATTGTCGTCTCACGAGCCCTAAGAGGACTTGTAGTGCACTCGCTTCTATAGAAGATCGTTCTTGTCCCTCTTCTGCATGCAGAATCCGCCTTTCGGCGTCATCTAACTCACAACAAAGCATTACAAGGCGGCCTTCCCCGGCTGCTAACCATTCGTCCTGTCGCTCCATTATAGCTACGTCCCGCGCATGCTGATCAGTAGCAGCAGCCAGCTGAGCTCTTAAGATTCCTCCACGACTACTTGCGCCAAGGGCAGAAAGCCTACGATGTTTTGCACATTCGTCGAGTGCCTGTCTTCGGCTCTCGGTTAATGCCTCGCCTAATCTCTCAGCAGTACCGAGTCTCTCACGAAGTCTAGCGCATTCTCCTGCCAATTCCGCTCCATGCCGCTCTGAGCTCTTGAGTCTTTCACTAAGTCTGGCACATTCTCCGGTTATTTCGGCTCTCTGACGATTAGCAGCGTCAGCACGGTTTTGGGCGCATTCTTGAGCTCTTTGTGCTGTTTGTAAGGCTTCTTCTGTCTCAGCTGCACACGCTGCAGAGGCTCTTCCACTGTCTGCTCTATGCTGTTGCGCCGATCTTTTTTGCCTGTCAATCCTCCGTCTAAGCTCTACGTTAGCATCTCGCTCTTGTGCTAACAAATGCTGCAACGTTTTTATTTCTGGATCTGGATCTGTTATGGTTTGGCTATCTGTCTTTTTGGTATCATCTGCAGGTGGTGCAGCTGTCACATCGTCTATCGGCGCTGGTATGAGGCCCAGACTGACACTAACCGATGTTGGTAAAGCTGCAACTGCAGCAGTTGTAACTGCGGACAAGAGGCGCCTTGCCCACGATCGACTACTTGACCCCACCGAATGCCCTCCAGCTTGACCAGAAGGATCTTCACCCCCACCTCCAGGCTGAACAGCATATGCTTGAGTCGCAAACTGAATGGTTAAAAATCCTAGAAAAAAACCTAATCTGGTAGATTTGAGCAAAAGCTTACTAAAACTAGACATCAAAAATTTCCTTATGATTCAGTGAATAGTTCTAAAAATCATTTCAAACAAAGCCCGACCCAAGAATGTGATGACTCAATTCTGATGGCAAATTTTTCAATTGAACACAGATGGAAGATGGAGGATGGAGGATGCTGAATTTCTTAAGCAGAGTGAGTAACCCAGTTACGACTGTCTAGCAAGGTCGCTAGCCAATGGCAAGCGATTTTCCTTTTGCGTCAAAAACTGTTTTAAACCTATCAATTTTTCTGGCTTTTTTAAATGATCCGGGGACAAACGTTGGAGGGGATTTTATCCATCTTGTGGAGGCAAGAGGATGGCCGACTCGCTAGTATGGAAGGACAAGAAGATCAGTTTTCTTCTTTCATTTGTTGCAGATGGAAGGAGCCTACGAGCTTGAAGTCTACCGGCCAAGCGAAGTTTCTCAAAAGCAAAAGCCCGAGGGATGAGGACATAGATGGACTTGTTGCGAGGATGAGTCAACTGGTCATCAAAGTTCTCAGGAAACTTGGCTATCTAAAAGACTTAAGTGTGGACGAGTTACCGACAGATCCTCTCTTTGAGCTAGATCCGACTTATGCAGCGTGTATGTCGGCGTCGGTAAAGAATCAGATCGCTCTCGGGGAAAGGCAAGGTGGAGGGTTCGACTCATTAGTCCAGGCTAAAAGAACGAGTGATCAGATAGGGGAAAATATTTTTGCAGACCTCTAAGCTCAATCAGGGCTGCTTCTTCAGAGGCTGGTTTTGATGTTTCAGTCATAGGTCTTACTGGACTCTATAAATGTAGGGATCTCTTCCTCGTAAAAAATCTTCATCAGGGAGAGACCCTGTGCTGGAGCTGTTTGGCCTGCCACACAACGATCCTGCTTCTTCAAGATGTCCTCGATCACCAGCGGTTTTCTTTGAGCACCGTTGACCCAAGTCCCCACCATGATGCGAACCCTCTGCTTTAAAAACCCTGTTCCCAAAAACCAAATCGAGACCAAGGGAAACCGTTCAACATCGATATGAATATCGATCACGGCCCTTGCCTTAAACAAGGCATCCGTGAGATAAGCAAGACAGGGGATCAATTTGAAGAAGATCAGAAATAGCCTCTCTGGTCTTGATACTGCGCTAGCACTCAATTTTAATTCTAGGAAAAACTATGAACAGATTCATTCAGCTGTCCTTTTGGCTTTGCCTGCTAATCTGTCTTAGCTGCAAAAGTAGCTCTCTTAAAAAGCCAGAGAAACCGGAGACAGCTAGAAATCAGGAAACTAAGTCTAAAGTGAAAAAAGATCTGCCTAACAAGCCCGATGAAGAGCCTGCAAGTAATGAGGAGCAAAAAACAGAAGATAAAAGCATCTTCCCTCTCCTCCTCCCCAAGGAAGTCCTAGAAAATCCCAATCAAGTTCAGAAAAGCTCTTACAGTTCTCAAGACATTGAAAAAATGAAAAACTCTGGAGAGTTTCAACTCGCTCTCGTCACTACGGACTTTGCAGTAGATCATCCACTAGCTAAGTATCAAAAGGATCGCTTGCTAGCACTTTTAATCCCTAAAAAATATTTAGGGCATCTAAACTTGGAGAAAAATTCAGGGAAATCTGAGGACGAGGGCTTTCAACTTGTCAAAGGGCCCGCACTTGAATTTCAAGCAAGGAGCTTTGAACGTGAATACCGTATTCGCGAAATCGATGGAATAGAATTCCTTCAAGACAGGGTTTTGAAAAACAAGTGGTCAGAGAAAATTCGTCAAGATCAAGCTCAAGCTGCTGCACTTCGTCCGCTTGAGCAGTGGGGAGTTCTTCATCCCAGAGAATTTAATTCCAGAGGTGCTCAAGCAGCTCGTACTGAAGATGATTCTCTGCTCCGTAAAGATACAGTTAGATATGAAGTTCGAGTTAATGGCCAAGTACTTAAAAAGCCCACTGCTAAGGGCGACGCTGATGCTGAAAATAACTTTTTAAATCAAGTTATAGATCGTATCTATGGACTTATGCCCGCCACATTAAGAAAGAGTATTTCCGAAACCAAACTGAAATCGAGAATCAAATTAGCTATGATGAGTACAACACAGGCCTTGGAGGAAGAGTCTTCTTCGATAAGTTTCTTTGAACTTATCCTGAAGAGTTTTGTACCTATAGCTAGGGCAAATGATGTAGCTAGTTCTTTTGTTAATTATAAAATTAAGGGAAATAAGTTAGAAATCGAATCTAAAAAAATTATGGGTACTTTTCACTATAAGTCACAAGAGAACCCAGGATATCCCCTGTATTCAAGAAGGTTCCTCAGTGTAGATCTGAGCACTGGGGAGTTTTCTAAGGAAACCGTAGAACTGTCGATTAAGCCCCAGCATAACTTGAAGGCATTAGTAGGTATAACACTAGCAGCAACAACGGCTATTGCCGTTGCTGCTGTCGCCGTAGCAGTTCCCTTGCTCATGCTAAAGAAGCAGGATAAACCCTCTACTACATTAACTGCTACAAATACTACGACGACAGAAACTGCCACAAGCACAAGCACTAAAGCCAAGACAGAGACAAGCCCTAGCCAAGTTGGAATAGCCGTAATTGTCTCCCCTGGCGCTGAAGGTTTTATATTTACCCTCGATCAGTTCAGTGGATTAAGCCTTATGCTCAAAGAGGGTAGTTACGAAGCCTTATGTTTTGGATGTTCACAAGAAGATATGAAAAACAACGATACTTTTTAACGTTCGAATTATACCGCCTTTTAGCTTCATCTTAAGTTTTTGTCACCGCCAAAATCTGATCTCAAGAAAACCACAGAAAACTGATCTTCTCATCCTTCCAGACTAGCGAGTTCATCTCAAACTCAGTGAAACAAGCAAAGCTCTGCTAAGTTTCCTTGAAGACGTTTAGCTCGCAAACAGTGTATGGATCCGAGAAGGGGCTATCGGTGGGGGTCTGAGAGAAAGACCAAGATGTGCCAAGATCTTCTGAACTGCTTGCCTTTCTACGATCGAAGCGATGATCCTCATCTCCCCTCCACAAAATCGACATTTACATGACAAATTTTCTATTTCCATACATCCGAGAAGTATTGAACGCGCACTAGCGAGCCAAAAAAATATCCGATGCTTCCTCACACAACTGTAATCAAAGGGCTGTCTGTGAGGGTCTAGGAGTAAGGAGGGTGCTCTGCAAGAGCGGCAGAGGACTGCCTCTGTCAGAGCGCTCGCTATTCTGCTTTCATAGTAACAATACCAATTCCTGCACAACCTGTTCCATTTGCAGAGCTTTGAGCAAATTTGATCGTTCCACTATGCTTTCCATCAAGGAGATAGTGGGATCCTTCGCGTCAGGTCTTCTTATCGCTTGCGTAGACTCTATGCTCGACTCCTCTTGTTTCGATGTGGGATTCACCACATCTTCCACAAAATGGGCCTTCTTCAGGTTTTCTGCTTTCTTTGTCATAGATTCATTCGTCACAATTCGATTTCCTTGGCTACATGTTTGGTCCTTCGTCTCTATTCTCGAGGTAGAGACTACTATAACCTCTGCTGACTTCTGCTCGTTCAGCTGCACCTTGGTTTTACCTTGTATGCAGGTTACTGGTTACCCAGCATGCCGAGCAGATCTCCCCGGGTAAGAGCACTCTCTTTCTGTCCATGTACTCACCTCATATACCGCTATCGATCTTCGGCAGTACGGGTTTCACCATGCGTCGCTGGCTCACCCAATCGAAACGGCCTCTCTTGAGATTCGTGTTCCTTGAGTCGGACATTTGCCTACGGCTTCCTTCAGACCTTCCCTCGCGGGAAGCGCCCTTGCCTTCAGCTAAGGACTACTACTGCCTTCGTCCTTCGGGATTTTCACCCTATAGATAGTTCCCATGCCGGGCGCACGAGCGAAGTCCACCGTAGGTGGACGAAGTCGAATGGGTCTCGAGTTAACACAGGGCAGACAATTAAGGAATTTCCCCTAACCGAATGACATTGGCGGTCAGGGGATCTTATACGTAAGATTAGTTAACAAGATTATCACGAGCGAGCTTAAGGCTGTTGAGGAGCGGAAGACTTCTCTATTTTTTTTTGAAGTCGGATCAGAGACTGCTGCAAGGCGTGGTCATTCGGGTCTAAGTCCACTGCCTTTCGCCAAGACCTCTCCGCGAGAGCATAGTCTTGTAGCTTCATCAGAATGGAACCCTTCATCTTATAGAGTCTTGTGCTGTTGGGATAAAAACTGAGAAGATCATTAATCTCGATGAGAGCAAATTCATATTCCTTCCGTTTATAAAGATCCCCTATCTTGGATAGACCCAGCGTGTAGCTAGGGGACTGTTCTGGGCCCAAGTTCTCCCCCACTCCAAAAGCCTTATCGATAAGGTTGGCCTGTGACGGGTTTGATCTAGAAACACTGGGCATACTGCTAAGCATTTCTCGATCCGTAGAGACTGGCGAGGGCAGCCCCTGAGGAGTTCCACTCATCCCTAGGTCTTTAGACGTCGCTAAGGGGACTTCTACGTCGTAGTCTTCTGCCGCTCTAGGGATTTCCACAACATACTCAGTCGACCCCACACGCGAACGCAGAATAAATCTTTCTTTCTCTGAATTGATCCCAAGTGGTCTTCCCTTTACAAATGGATAGGCAATCGAGCCATACATAGCATGATCCGAGTCACTGACAGACTCCGAAGGATCACTTCTGCTTGAACAACTCGAGACGAAGACAAGAGCCATCAGCAAAAGCTCCGTTCGGAGCCCACTAAAGATTGAAAGATAAAACGGCATCGAGTCCAGCTCCCCCTGGTGCTTGAACAAAAAGTTGATCGACAAGGATATTGGACTGACCCACAAACAAACCTGAAAAACTAAAGGAGAAACGACGGCCAAAGTACATATCCCAGCCCACTCTTGCCACTCCTGCCAAATAACTCGGAGCAAGAAGCACTCCGAACCCAAGATGTAGACCTTGTCGAACGTTACTATACGACTCCACTGAACCTAAAAAATTGTGGGCATAGATCCCATAAAGACCGACCGCTAGTTTAAAGGGTTGTAATTTTGTACCAGCAGCTGCGGTATCGACACTAGGATCTGTCGTCTCTATACTTTGTATGGGCTCACTATCAGCAGCCTGTGGATACTCTTTTAAAAACGAAGACAAGCTCATATAGACAGACATCATTAAACCAAACTCTGTTCGCCTATTGTTAAACCGCTCCGTCCCACGAAATTGGAAATCGATCATAGAAGAATCAACGACTGTCCCAGCCACGTTAGGGACAGAACCAGCTCCGAAACCAACCAGCCAACGATAGTCTGGAACATAATCCTCTCCGAGCCTCGCCTTAGCGATCTGACTGTAGTCAACAGCCAGACTTTGGTAGCGACTCTTCACCGTTTCGCTATTGTAGCTCCGAGCCCAAACGAGCTCATTGGTGTCTACTTTGAAAACTTGGACCGCAAGGACCATGTGCGTGGAGTGGTAGATCAAAACAGCATCCATGAAGTTTTCTATTCCTAGCCGATCTGCAGCCGCTTTAAGTTCCCCAACATTGGTCGAGGGAGAAGTGATCACCAACTTACCTTCAATTAGTTTCGAGGTTCGAACGGAGCAGGGGATGCAGTGGATCAGTCGAACTTGTGAGTTTTCCTTAATTCTTTCTGAGAGGAGAAGCTTCACGTAGTCTTTATAGGTGTCAGGCAAAGCATCCGAAACTTCGACCTTTCTAATCGCTAAGTTTTTTAAACCGGTTATTTGTCCCAACTTGACGTCATAGGCGAACTCTGCCAGAAGCTCATCCAGAACCTCATGAAATTTTCGCACCGTTTTCGACGAAGACTCGAGCATGCCATTGGCCTCTCTATCCACGTCTGTCCCAACCTTCCTGAGGTCTGAAGCTGACTCTCCATTTTTAGATGCTTTGTCAGACGGTTTAGCTTTATCCGCAGCTGAGATCTCTGGACTGATAAAAACATAGAAAAAACAAAAGAAGAAAGAACTACGAACAAGCACCATGAGTTTAGGACTAGGATTTTTCATTTTTACAGGACCATTTTATAAAGTTTCCTGCAAAGCTATTCGGAAAAAATCCTATTTTCTTAAGGAAAAGCAAGGAAGGGGTGCGGGGGGAAAGACTTACTCTAAGCGAATGGGGTCGCCACCGGCCCCCCGAAAAGATGGGGTATTTTCTGCCTAGTGCATGAGAAGAGCTCTTCCCTTATGATTTTTATATGAATCAAGTTTTATCACAAAATGAAGTTGATGCTCTCCTCTCAGCTGTCTCTGACAGCAAAGTTGGGAGCGGTCCTGAAGGGGATGCAGGGGGTGCCGGGATCGTTCAATACGATCTTGCCAATCAAGATCGTATTATCCGCGGCAGACTCCCTACACTGGATATTATACACGATCGTTTTATCAGACTATTTCGAGTCACTTTATCAAATGGCCTACGCAAAATGGCCAACCTCAGCGTCAACTCGACGGGACCGTTAAAATTTTCAGAATTCATGAATTCTCTCCCTTTACCCTCCTGTCTTAATATTTTACGTCTAGACCCTCTTCGGGGGGCAGCTATATTGGTGATTGAGTCCAAGTTGCTCTATGCCCTTGTCGATAGTTTTTTTGGTGGTAACGATGTGCCCTATACCAAAATCGAGGGCAAAGACTTTACACAGATCGAAATTAAAATTGCCAAAAGAGTCGTACTCTCTGCTTTAGACGATCTCGAAAAAGCTTGGGAACCCGTTTATCCTCTCAAGGTGAGCTATAGCCGAACCGAGATCAACCCTCAGTTCGTTGCCGTAGTTCCTCCTTCCGATGTTGTGATTGCCACAACCTTCGATGTAGAGTTAGAAAAAGTTTCTGGGACAATCAAAATCGTCATCCCGTACGCCACCCTCGAGCCCATAAAATCAAAGTTATCTGTTGGTTTTCAAAGTGAGCAACTTGAAGTTGACTACATCTGGATTAATCGTATCAAAGAAAAAATCATGGAAACAGCCGTCAACGTCCTTGTCAGGCTGGGTGATGCAGATATCAGTTCGAAGGATCTACTGAATTTACAGGTTGGGGATATTATCCAATTGGACAAAGAAGCCACTTCGCCTCTCATTTTGGAGATCGAAGGGGTTCCAAAATTTCGCTGCTTACCAGGGGTACTCAAAGGTCAGAGGGCCGTAAGAATTATCGAACAACTCCCCAATCCTCGCTAACCCCCTAAGAAGAAATCTTATCTCAGGCAAGGAGGAGTTTTGGGAAACTGCGCAGCTGGTTCCCCAAAAAAGAAGACAGCTGGTTCCCCAAAAAAGAAGACAGTTGGTTCCCCAAAAAAAACACTCTAGTGCACAGAACCCACCAGATCATAGTCTGAAGTCTTCTGAATCTCGATAGCTTGTATACAACCTGCCTTCACAGCCCCGTCATGAATATAAATCAATCCATCCACTTCTGGAGCCTGAGTCGGTAAACGAGCTTCCCAAACGTAGGGGTTATCTCTGCTTGGCCCCAGTACGAGCGCTTGATGAACTTGTCCAAGAAAAGACGACATTCGTTTTGCAGAAATTTCTTTTTGAATCATCATCAAGCTAGCCTGACGTGCTAGCTTGACCTTCTCATCGACTTGATCTTTCATCCGACCTGCAACTGTTCCCTCTTCTTGCGAGTAGGTAAAGCAGCCTAAATGCTCAAACTGCATCTCGGTCACAAACTCTTTCAGATCTTCGAAGTCAGCATCCGTTTCACCAGGAAAACCAACCATCACCGTTGTTCGGATGGCCACCCCTGGAACTTTCTCTCTAACACGTCGAATTACAGCTTTCATTTCCGACTTGCTCAGGGCCCTATTCATACTTTTCAAGATTCGATCGCTGGCATGCTGCACAGGGATGTCGATGTATTTAACAATTTTTTCTTGATGAGCAAAGAAATCGAGGAGTTCATCACTGATATTTTCAGGATAAACATAGAGCATTCTTATCCACCGAATACCATCGACGAGAACAAGTTGCTCGAGAAGTGGAAGGAGTTCATCCTGACCACGATCCCGCCCATAGGCAGCTAAATCTTGAGCAATCAAATTGATTTCCACACAACCCTGCGACGCCAGCTTTTGTACTTCTGTCACAACGGAGGAGATCGGTCTTGATCGGAGCTTGCCACGAATAGCTGGAATAATGCAAAAAGAACAGCTGTGACCACAGCCCTCTGCTACTTTCACATAGGCGGAGTAGGGAGAGAGCGTATTCACGCGGGGGAGAGCTTCGTTATAAAGATAGTGTGTTCTACGTGCAAAAACTGAGCCGTGAGGCGGAGGGTTATCGAGGAGTTCTGCGATCCGGGAAAATTCATCTGTCCCCAGAAAAAAATCAACTTCGGGTAAACCGAGAGCCAATTGTTTTTTATATCTCTGAGTAAGACATCCTGTGACAACCAAATGGAAGTCAGGATTTTCTTTTTTAAGAGCTGCAAAACGAAGTATGGTGTCGATACTCTCTTCTTTTGCTGCTTCGATAAATCCACAGGTATTGATAATGACAGCATCCGCTTCTTTTGGGACTAAAGTCTTTTCCCAAGATCGATTAAGAAGCGTACCTATCATGACCTCTGAGTCGACAAGGTTACGTGCACAACCGAGAGAAACCAGATGAACCTTCTTAGTCTTTACCTTCTCATGAGGATGGGACGGAGAGTCCTCACAAAGACCGAAGTTTATCTGATCTAAAACTGGCTCACTTTTTGATAAAACTTTGTCTAACATACTTAAAATCACTTATAAAATTTGACGCCAAAAACTTAAAACTAGGAACCATCCCGCAAGTCGTATAGCAAGGCATTGAGGAGCGAGCAGCCCAGTTTACTTGCCGGTAAATGAGCAGCGCAGCGACGAAAATAACGAAGCTATACGACTTGCGGGATGGTTCCTAGAGATCGGAGAGCTCGCAGGACTCTAGCACAGGGAAATCGCTTTGCAAGATTAAAAATTCTACAATTATTTAAATAGCTTACGAGGACGTCAAGGGGTCTTTATTATTGTATTGACACAGGTCCTATCGAGTCCTAAATGGACTCACTGTTCCTTTCTCCAGGCCGTCCTTTCTCCATAAAGAGCTTGTATGAAAAAAAATTCGAAATTAGGAACCATCCCACAAGTCATTTGGTGTAACTTTCTTGTAAACCAAGGAGCCTAGCACTCACCATCATTGTTGCTAGAAAAACAAATCCAATAAAATTTGAACTGTGCAGTTCATATCTCACAAGA
>JAGNWK010000069.1 GCA_017985985.1 Oligoflexales bacterium | reverse complement strand
GTCATGCTCATGCTTCGACTGAAGGGCACGATAAGCTATGTTCTTAAGTGCATTTTCCTGAATAATGGGCAATTTCACCCCACCGAGTTCCTGCTCCTCTCGAAACAGTAGCTCTTGTTCCTGAACAAAAGCAAAAGCCTGATCAAAGAGAAGATCAGCTTTTCCATTGTTACTTTCAGTCGCTATCTCGATCTCCTGGCTCATGAAACTTCCTTAATCCTTAATTTGAAGTCTAAAAAATCAAATTCTATTCTGTTATGACTAGCCTTTGTGGACTTCATTTGTAGCTGATGTTCCTGGGAGAGGCTAGATTATTGTAGAAGGCCAGGCTCGTCGTCTAAAACAGGCTTCTTGCTGTTTTGTGATTTATAGTCTAAAATATGATTAATTTATATTAGTTTACTGTAAAGTTAGACTAATTTAGCTAAATTTAACCAGTTCCAGGAGAAAATATGAACTCCAGCTCTAAAGACACCCAAGGAAGCTCCAACCCAAAGAACTTCCTCGAACTATCCTATGTCGAACTCGAACAACTCAACCTACTCGCTAAAGAAAAGATGAAAAATCACACACCAGCAGCGGAACTTCGAGAACACTATACCTCCTATCTCAGCAAAGAGCCTCGCCTAAAAGCGGTCACTCTATGCTTTACGGACATAGAAGGTCGCTTCCACATGCTGGACTACGACAAAAAATTTCTCTTAAAAAACTCGGACAACTTGACTTTTGACGGTTCCTCCGTCCGAGGCTTTAGCCAGGTTGACCAATCGGACCTCCGCCTAGAGCCGGACTGGGGGTCCCTGCGTTGGCTACCTTGTGACGTGTTTGGACCAGGCAAGGTCATCATGTTTGCTGGTATCAAAGACGCAGAGGGAAATCCCTATTCGTCCGACATGCGATCTCAACTCAAAATGTACACAGAGCAACTCCGAATCGAAAAGGCTTATGTCACAAATTTTGCAGTAGAGTGTGAAGGTTTCTTACTAGACGGCTTGAACGCAGAACAAAATTATCAAATGCAAAAAGGCTTCGATCTCGTGTCCAGCGGAGGATATTATCACTCCCTTCCTAAAGACAAACTTCGTCTTTTCATCGATGAATTCGCTGAGGCTCAAAGAGCCATGGGATTTGAAAATGAGAAAGACCACCCCGAAGTGGCTCCATCCCAATTCGAACTCAACTACACGTATACAGATGCTCTTATTGCTGCCGACTTGATTCAGATCTATAAGTTGCTAGCTCGACAAATTGCAGCAAACTCTGGTCTGACAGCAAGCTTCCTTCCCAAGCCCATCCCCGGCATCAACGGGAGCGGAATGCACTGCAATATTTCGTTATCCCATAAGGGTAAGAACATCTTTTACAGTGAACAAGGACCCAGCAAGCTCTCTGCTCTTGGATGGGACTTCATAGAAAAAATACTCTACAGCGCCAATGATTTGAGTCTAGCGCTCAACCCCAGCGTCAACGCCTACAGACGACTTGACCCCCATTTTGAAGCACCGAATCAAATAAAATCTTCAGCCAACGACAGAACGTCCATGGTTCGGATCCCCCTAGGAAACGAACACTCTTCTCGAATCGAAGTCAGGTCTGTCGCGCCAGACGTCAACCCTTACATGGCCTTTTTGCTGCTTTTGCGTACAGGACTAGAGGGCCCTACAGAAAGCGCTCAAGAGCAAAAAAGAGCACGAACTCGTGTTCTTCCTGGAAACATCCAAGATGCCATCAAACATTTTAAAGCCAGCGAGGTTATTAAGCGTTTCCTTGGAGAGGAAACTCAGGAAAAATATGTTGAAAGGAAAATTGCAGCAGCCAACCGCTGTGCAAAAGAATTAGGCAGCCTTGTCAAGACTGAGGAGGTCATCTTTCATCATGAAGTCACCAATCAATTTCTGTGGTCAAGATTCTAGGTGGAGAGAAACAGGTGTGAGAGCGATCCTTATGTTCTCTTTGTTTTCCTCTGGATGTAAAACAAAAATTGTAAGAGATCTCTCGAACACAAGAGTTTCTGATGTTGTCCACCATACGATCGCAGATAAATTGGGGGTTCAGTCTAGCGAACCTCCCCCTTATCGCCGAGATGAGGGGATTATGTCTTTTCTCAATGAATTCTTGGCAGACGCTGAAAGTAGAAGGCGAAATAATGGGGAAACGAGAGGGATCAAAATCACTGAATCCTCTCTCAATATGCTGAGGCAGGTGAAATATGTAGACGTTTTGACAGAGGGAGCAGAAAAAGGAGTCATCGCTTCTTGCAACCGCTACTACAGCTATGACCAGACTCTGGGGGGAAAGAAAAAGATACGCTGGACAACCATCGAAGTATTAAGAACAGAATCAGAGGCCTATGCAGAAGGCAATAGAAGACGATTGCAAGAGCTGCTCTATCACGAGTTTTTTCATTGCCTTCTGAATAAAGGCCACCTCCCTCCTGACAAAGAAGGAATCATGAGCCCGGTACTGAATAAGAACAACCCAAGGATTTTTACAGACTGGGATAGACTCGTCGATGAGTTGTTTTCTCCAGAATTTGTAGACCTTATTCCTGATGTAACGAGTTAAAATGCAGAGTATTCCTTCCTTCCTCATTTTTTGTGATGGCGCCTGTAAGAAGAATCCTGGACCTGGGGGTTGGGGCGCCGTCCTAGTCAAGCTTCCCCCTGTTAAAGAGCAAGATCAAGATGAGGAGGGAGGTTCTGTTCTTGAGCTAGGAGCTTCGTCTCTTCTGACCACAAATAACGAGATGGAACTCCTAGCCGTTATCTCTGCTTTAAAGGAACTTTCAAAGCAATCCGGACACCTCACGATCCTCTCTGACTCTGAATATGTGATCCGGGGCATTACACAATGGGTGCATGGCTGGAAAAAAAACGGATGGATGAATAGCCAGGGACAAACTGTAGCCAACTTGAAGCATTGGCAGACTCTCGATCAACTGACTCTAGAACGAAAAGGACTTGGTTCTTTGCTATGGAAGAGTATCCCCGCACACGCAGGGGTCGTAGGTAACGAGCGTGCTGACGTCATCGCCTCCGCCTGTGCTCTTCAACAAGACCCAAAGCTCTACAGCGGCAACTTCTCACAATACCGCTCCCAAGACATCCTCAACTGGGAACTTCAAACTCTTGAAGGCCGAGCGAAGAAATTAAAGAATAAAAACTTTTATTATAAATAATTTAATTAAATTTTAATAAAAACAACGACTATTTTAATTATTTTCAATAATTTTATAAACACGCATTGTTAAAAGGAAATATATTATGTTTTTATTAAAAAATATAATATAAGGATTAATATTTTAAAATATATCAACCGAGCAAGCTCTCAAGATAACAGACCCCCAACAAGGATGAATGGGGGCAGAAAAAGACAGGAGGTCTATCATGGGGCTTAGGATACAAACAAATATACCATCCATAAACGCTCAACAAAATCTTGAGAAAACAAGTCGCAGTGTTCAGGATTCGATGGCAAAGCTGTCATCTGGGGAACGAATCAACAAAGCTGCGGATGACGCTGCCGGTTTGGCCGTTTCTGAAAATCTTAGAGCAGACATCCGTTCTCTTAGCATGGCTCGCCGCAATGCTAACGACGGAATCTCTATGATTCAGACGGCTGAAGGGGGCCTCCTCGAAACAAGCAATATGCTTGTCCGACTCAGGGAGCTCTCTATACAAGCAGCCTCCGACACCATCGGAGATCGTGAGAGAAGCTACCTTGATAAAGAATTCTTGCAGCTGAAAGACGAGATCGACCGCATTGCCACATCAACACAGTTCAATGGCACACGACTGCTGGTTGGAACTCAAAGTTTACCTGATGAACTCAACGCTGCGGCTAATAAATTTCCACTAGAAATTCAGGTCAACAAAGACTATTTTTCTGGCGCTGACTCTGTCGATCAGTACAATCCCCTCAACATCATCAAAATTGACTTCCAAAAGCTCAATGGGTTCACCCATGGAGAAGGATCTCTTGAGCTGGGCGAACATGAAGATGGGACTCGAGTTGGTACTAAGAGCGATGCTCAACGAAGCATAGGGGTTGTTGATACAGCGATCAATCGCATCAACGAACACCGATCCTACCTTGGATCCGTTCAAAACCGACTCACTTCGACTGTGAGCAATCTAGGGTCTCAGATTGAAAATCTGACAGAGTCTAGAAGTCGAATCAAAGACACTGATTTTGCTGTGGAAACAGCCAACCTCACCAAGTCCAACATCCTGATGCAGGCTGGTGCCTCTATCTTGGCAAGCGCTAACGCTCAGCCACAAGTCGCCTTAGCCCTCCTCAAATAAGAGTTGAAAAAACGGTCTAGCCTAATCGCGATCGTTTTTTCAACTCTTCTCTTTCCTTGTGACTATGTTAGAATACGAGATGTGTTCCTACAATTTTCTTGTATCTCTAATTTTGCATTGTAAGGACTGACCAATGTCATCGCCATCATCGCAAGGTGACATTACGGGTGGTTCTCATATAGTCAAAGTAGTCAAAGGATCAACGCCATGATCTTGAGAAATCGGCTCCTTGCTCTTTGTGTAGCAGGCTTTCTCTCTCAAATACTTCTGTCTTGTTTTGGCTCCAGTGAAAAAAAACAGGAAGAGGCGGTAAACCCTGAGGGCGGAAATTCAGAGAATAATGCACAGCCTGGCTCTGAAGATGCGGAAGAGGAAGAGGAAGAAGATGATGATGAAGCTGCCCCCATGCCCACAAATCAAGGGCAGCCAGCACAGACTCCAGCACAAAATGGGGGGAATACACAACCCCCACCCAATCAATCTGGAGTCAGCCCCCCTCCTCCAGCAGCAAATGCAGAACCCGCACCAACCAGCACCGTGCCGGAGGCAGGACGTGTTGTGCGCTATGTTCGTCAAGATGGGATAAAAGCCTTCTCAAGCCAAGATGACAAATCAGAAGCAAAAGCAAGCTATAAGCAAGGTGATCCCCTCGTTGTCCTCATCCAAGGGGATTGGGCTCAAATCACTGATGGATATTTTATTAAAACAGCAGAGCTTTCTGAAAAGCTAGTTCCGAGAAAAAAATCCTCTCAAACTTGGAGAGGACGCTGAAGCTCCTCAATCGCCTTATTAAACTATGTATTGAGCAAATCAAGTCCTTCGGCTCCTATGTGCTCTTTAGCCTCGACAGCTTCCGAAGGATAGTTTATCCCCCCATCTCCTCCAAACTACTCCTGCAGCAAATGGAGTTTGTGGGGAATCGCAGCTTTACTATCATATTGATGTCTTCTGTCATGGTGGGAGCCGTCTTTGGGCTTCAGTTTGGGCAGATTTTTAAAATTTTTGGGGTAGAGTCTCTCATTGGTGCCGCCGCCTCGATGGCACTCTCTAAAGAACTTTCTCCCGTCGTCGGTGCGTTCCTTGTCACAGGGCGAGCTGGGTCATCCATGGCTGCAGAAATTGCAAGCATGAAAGTGAATGAGCAGATCGACGCCATGAAAGTGATGTCTGTCAATCCCATAGCTTATCTAGCATCTCCAAGAATACTGGCCTCTATGCTCATGATGCCTCTCCTCACAGGCCTCTTCACAGTCGGTGGCGTAGCCTCAGCCTTCGTAATAGGTGTTCTCATCTTTGATATTGATAAAGGCGTATTTTTTGAAAAAATCACTTGGATTATGAAAACAGATGATGTGTTAGAAGGGCTCAACAAAGCTATGCTTTTTGGGATCGTCTTCTCAACTGTTTCCTGCCATCAAGGTTTCAGTGCTTCTGGAGGGGCAAAAGGGGTTGGGCAAGTCACTACAAGGGCAGTCGTTATCTCTCTCGTCCTCATACTCATCAGTGACTTCTTTATCAGCTACTTTCACCAGAGATCTTTTTTCTAGGGAACCATCCCTAGACTGCAAGGAGCTTCGTTCTCGCAAGGAGGGGGATCCATTAAAACTCTGTTAAGCCAACTGTTGGCTACGCTC
Source organism: Oligoflexales bacterium (assembly GCA_017985985.1). Taxonomy (GTDB): domain Bacteria; phylum Bdellovibrionota_B; class Oligoflexia; order Oligoflexales; family Bog-1112; genus JAGNWK01. Next base: position 8,068 of record JAGNWK010000069.1, on the reverse strand, counting down.
TATCTGCTCGTCGCTTTCACTGTCTCTATGCCGGAACAATTTCCACTCCGTTCCCCTATTAGCAAGATTTCAGAAAAATGGCTCAACCTCAGTGGTCTATGGCAAGGATGGGGTATGTTTGCCCCCAATCCTATCAAGGAAGATATCTATGTTTCTGCCAAAATTTCCCTCGCAGACTCTTCATCAGTAGCTTGGGAATTATCCCGTATGGAAGAAATGGGCTTTTTAGAACGTTATCGGAAGGAAAGGTGGCGTAAGTGGGCGAGCGACAATTTACGCTTAGACAGTTCTAAAGAACTTTGGCCCTCAGCAGCAGAGTGGATCGCCAAAACAATAAGCCAAGAAGAGGGCAGCCCAGTAAGAAGTATTGAGCTCATTCGACATTGGCGCCCTGTTGCCACCCCTGACACAACAGGGCTCATAGGGGAGAGAGCAGGTTGGCATCAGTTCGTCTTCTACCAGAAAAACTTTTGACCTTTGCATCAGATCGTAGAGGAGCATCATGAGCCAACGACCCTCCACAAATGAGAGTCCCTCGGGATCATCAACCCTAGAACTCAAATCCTTACTGGGATGTTACTATCGTTTTTTATCGACCCCTATTTCCCCATTCCCAATGAGCACATTTAGGATACTCTTTGGAATGATCCTCATCTTGAATGCCCTCTTTCTATACCCAGACCTAGACGCTTGGTTCTCCGATACAGGTGTCCTCCCCACAAACATTGCTGCTCAGGTCAACGCCCAAACAAGAATCTCTCTTTTTTGGATTTTTGGATCGAGTCTCAGTACCGTCAACATCGTTTTTGGCTGCTATATCATCGCTGCTTTCTGCTTATGTTTTGGATTTTGCTCAAGAGTCGCTGCTGTGATCACTTGGATCACACTCGTTTCTTTTCATCACCGCAATATTTATATCTTGCACGCTGGCGACACTCTCATGCGACTCTTAAGTTTTTTTATGATCTTCGCTGACTCTGCAGCAGTCATGAGCATAGACCGTCTTGTGAGGATATATCGAGGGAAAGAGACTTCTGCTACATATCGTCAAATCAATCCTCTCCCTATGCGTCTCATTCAAATGCAATTTTGTATCGTTTACTTCAGCACATTTACATTGAAAACTCTCGGGGATACATGGATTGATGGTAGCGCAGTTTTTATAGTTCAACAGCTAGAGCAGTTCGAACGTTTTCCTCTACCTGTATTTATGAAGTCCCTCCTGACCTCTAAGCTGCTTTCTTGGTACACCCTACTCGTTGAAGGGACCTTTCCTTTTTTAATTTGGTTCAAAGAGACTCGTCTTATAATGATCTCTGCTCTGCTCATCTTACATCTCGGATTAGAATACAGCATGAATATTCAGCTATTCCAAATCTTGATGTGTTCTGTCTTCGTCGTTTTTTTAACGGAAAAAGAAATTTGTGGGGCAGCTCTTTTTTTACATTCCAAATTATCTCATCTCAAAACACTTCATCTAAAGAGGGCTTTACCCCTTTTTAGAATTTTCCCCTAGTACCTACTTATCGATCAAAGAGGACTAAAGGTAAAAGGATAGTTCACTGTCACTTCACCACCACCTCTTGGAGCCGGAAACTGCCATTTTCGGATAGCTCCTGCCAGACAGTTTTTCATTTCATTATCTTGAATTGTAGATGATTCCGTATTTACGGAAGAGACCCTCCCTGTTGAGTTAATAACAAAACGCATTTTCACCTTCCCGTTAGCCCCTGGCTTCCTCTGTAAGAGCCCCTCATAGCAAAATCGAACCTCATTTAGATGAACACGAATAGAACCCAAAATCTCACCCTCACTCAAAGAACCAGAGATCATCGGATCCCCTGCAGCAACTCCGACCTCTGCTCCTTCTCTAGCTCCATCGAAAGATTGGCCTAGTTTACCCCCAGCTAAAAGACCAGGTCCTTGACCAAACTGACTAGCTGCACCCAGGGCCCCACTTATACCAAGAGAATGTCCTGCTGAAATACCACCAAGACCAAAAGTTTTAGCTGCAGACCCAGATCCACCACCGCCCCCCCCAGATGAACTTGTAAACTGTGTGTGGATGGCTCCGGCTCCTGACTTAGAGGAGACTCGTCCCACACCAAGACCAAGCTTACTTAAATTAACCCCAGACGATTTCTGGTTGTTGACTCCACTCACACCCTTCAAACTTATTTGCCCTGCTCCCTTAATGGCTCCCCCGCTCATACCGTTCCCAAAACGAGCTGCAGGTTGCCCCACTGTTTTTGTCTGAACAGGGGAAGCCTTTTGCTGTGGTGGTTTTTGCGTCACAGCCTTAGTAAGACTCTCTGTTTTTTTAGGGGGCTCTACCTTTTTAGGCACAGGCCTCGGAGGTTTTTCCACCTCTTTCGGTGGCTCTTTTTGAACAAGCTTCGGCTTTGGTGGTGGTGGAACCTCTTTCGGAGGTGGTGGCTTCTTCACCTCATGCAAATTCACCTTCTCTGGTTTTTTCTTGATCTCTGTCTTTTCGGTGGCAGAGACAACGGACCAAACATCATTATCGATAGCCTCCTTGCTCGGAGCCTCAGCCACTAGAAGAAACAAACTCAAGAGCGCATAAAGACCAAAACCAAAGACAAGCAAGGTAAACAGGAATGGATCTTTGATGCTCGCCTTCGGAAAATCTACGACCGGTGGACGCATATAAACAAAGAAATACCTCAAATTCCCATACTGAACATACGCGATATCTTTCTTACCTAAGATGTACTCACCCTCGTGAAACTCATCGAGTTTTCCATCTCGTCTCACCCGAGCCGACATCCCTGAACGCAACATGAGTGTATAACCATCTGGTCGTAACTTTGCAATAACATGCTTAGTAAACTGCTCTGGACCAGCTGCCAAAAAATGACTAACCGTAGGATCACCAATCGTCACCTTTTGGGGAATAAATACACCAGCCTTAGACTGCTGTGGATAAAAATTTTCCACCTCTAAAATCTTGTCATCCCAGTGGGCTACGACCTCTAAAACATCTCCTACCGACTTGACTTGTCGGGGACCAAAGAGCATGTTTAGAAAACGTCGCTCTTTGCCTGCTGAGGGAGTCTGCTCAGATGACCTTTGAACGACTTCTTGGGAACTTCCCTTATCCTTTTGTTTTTCCTGATTTTGAAACTGATGATATGTATCGTCATAACTAAGCAAATAAGAAGCAGCTAGCATTTGCTTCGCAGAAACATCTTCAAACGCCTTGTTCTTCTCTGTACCCTTTTGAAGATTCGTCTGGACTTTAGCTTCCTCTTTTTTCATCACCTGTAGCTTCACAGAACCAATCTGGATCTTATCTCCAGCTTTGAGCTTTTCTTCTATGGCAATAGGCTTTGCATTCACCTGCAGCTTGCCCTGAGATCCCAAATCGGTGATCCACCATTCCCCACCTTTTTCTTCGATAAGAGCATGAATGGGTTCAACACCATCCCCATCCAAGACGACCTGATTCGACATAAGAGAACCGACCTTCAATGTCGGTTGAGACAAAGATGATCTTCTCTCTTCATTTTTTGTTTGCCAACAGAGTTCAAGGCTCATAGGTACAGGCCCTCTTAAGAGATGTATACGGGACTGCAAAAATTCACATCACACTTTACCTGGCTTAGGCTTATGAATTGCGCGCAAAGCTTCCAGCATTCTCTCCGCCTCTTGAACCCAAGTTTTAGACTTGTCAGAGGAAAGACTTAGGGCTTTTTCAAGATATTTCCTGGCTTTTCCTTGATCTCCTGCCTCATACTCAGCAAGAGCACAGTTATAAAGCGCCATCGTATGACTTGGTTTTAATTTCATCACAGCATGACAAGACTGAGCCTGATCAGCTCTTCTTCCCATCTGCCTGTAGACACTGACAAGGGCAAACTCAGCAATCCAGTTACCATTCAATTTCTCTAAATTTTTCATAGCCTCATCAAAAGAACCATACTTAACAGCAGCCAGTCCTCTGTTTAATAAACAAGACTGACAAGAACTCTTCTTTTCTAAAGCTTTTTTCCAATAGTCCATAGCTTCTGGAATACGAGCATCTTTATAGGCAGCTAATCCCTTGAGATTGAAGGCAAATGATAGTATTTCCTCATTTTTAGATCCCAGCAATTCCTCAACCCATAAACTAAAGAGGCCCCAACTTTCTTCTTTCATAGCAGAAATAGTCAAAGCCAGTTTAACCTTTTCATCAATTTTATAGTCGATACCATTCTCCTCTAAACCCTTTTGGGCAAGATTTTCAACAGACTTAAGCAGCCTGTCTATTTTTTCTCCGACAAGAGCTTTCGCTATCATAATATCACTGAGAGTATCCTCCGAATCGTCATCATTTTTATTTTTTGAGAGATCTGTAAGCAGGGAAATACCACCTTTTCGATCAATTTTATCACCTGCTAGCTCACTACCACCCAAGGGAAAAGAGAATGAACTTATGATCTTATCATTTTTTTTAGATTTTTTTTTCGCAGAACTCATCTCACGACTTCCTTGCGATGAATTTTTTCCACTTTGAAAAAGTCCTGCACAAGAAGAGATCATAAAAGAAAATAAAAATAGAATGAGATAGTTATACTTCATAGATCTTCCTCCGAGTCTTCCCTATCTAAACCAAGCCCAGAAAGAACTTTATTACTTGCAAGACCTCCAACATAGTCTGGAGGGAGGACTAAGTCTTTTGTACTGATCATCTTCCCACTCATACGAGACAATGCCTGCCTGATCAGAAGGACCCATTCACTATAGATCTCAAATTTCCTTGATGTTTCAAGCCCAGACTGATAAAAATCCTTCGCTTTAGCCTGAAGTTCCATCATAGAACCTCTAAGTTGGGACTTCACATCTTGAGGATTCGCCCCCTGAACAGCTGGTGGTTGTGATAATTTTCTCGCAAAATCTTCATAGGCCTCACCTAATCTATAAAGGACAGCAACACCCCAATAGGAATCTCTCGTAGCCAGAACTTTTCCATAGCGACTTTCTAATGTCGCTAATTTGGCAGAAATAGCCTGAATGCTAGATTGCAGAGCCTCAACTGTCCCTCCTTTAAGAGACATTGCTCGCAACTCTAAATGAACATTATCAACGGACTCGAAGATGAATCCCGTAAGGTAGCGCAGAGCTTCCCCAGAAACCTGACCTTCTCTTGAAACCGTAAGAATACGATCTCTCGCTGCGTTCTTCTCTTGAGGACTTTGAGCTGTTTTATAGATTTTATAAAAAGCTAATATTTTCTGGTTTGTAGAAAGTGTAAAATGATGGAGATATTCTGACAAAATAACATTATTCATAAAAGCATAGTCTTTGCTTCTATAAGCGGTTTCAATAATTTTCTCAATTTGAAACATACCTTCTTTAGGTTGCTTTGAAGCAAAGGAACGACAAGACTTCAAGGCATGTGTGTAATCCATCGCTATATCGAGATCACAAGCTCTCAAAAGTGCTCCTACACTTTCTTTAGCCTGAGGAAATCTAAGTGCAAAATTGGCATAGGCCTGGGCTGCCTCTTTGTAGGCCAGACTACTATCACTCAATTTTCCAATAAATAAATAAGCATTTTGGGCTGCCGAAGACTTCGGATATTTGTTTACCAACAAAGTAAACACAGAAATAGCTTTTAACGAACTACCAGAAGCAATGTATTCATTCCCAGCATTAAAAAGCAGCTTATCCACATCAGGATCTTCGGGATGCGTTCTGCTATAGTCTTCAAAAAGCTTCGCTCTCTTAAATGGACTTTTCTCAACTTTGATCGACTCTAAATAAGCAGTTCTCGTCAAAGCTTTTAATTTTGTGCCTAAGGGAGGTTTCTTATACTCTTCTACTGCTAAGACTTGATTAACGACTTCAAGTAGATCCTTTGCATTCGATTGAAGCATCGGGATCAACTGCTCTACCGCAAGTGGACCTTCTTTGGATTTTGGATATTTCTTAATAATCTTCCAAAGAGCCTCCCTCGCCTGCTTTTTATCTGCAGATCTAAAATAAATTTCTCCAACATAGACATCACAGTCCCTTACAAGCTTTAGGTCTGAAGGATAACTTTCCGTATACATCTGACAAGCTTTTATAAATTTTTTAGATTTTTCTGAAAGAGGTTTTGGTTCTGCTTTAAAATTAGGTGTTTCTTTCATGAGAGCTGTCAACTCAGGCAGGACATTTTTACTGAAAGCATCCAACATGTTCTTTGAACATTTCTCATGTATAGATTCTTTCACTTTACCAGCAGAATCAACCAGATGAGCTTTATCTTTACCCAACTCCACAATTTTCATGTAAAGATTACCAGCGTTCTCATAAAGACTGCCAGCATACTCTATATCTGCTAGGTATTGCACCACCTCCGCATAATAGATAGACTGAGGGTAAAGTTTTAGATAAATATAATACCCTTTTTTAGCAACCTGCATAAGTGCTTTATCTTTTTTATCCTGAGCTTTCTTATGGATTATTTTTGGATAATAAAGAGTTAATGTTTGAACTCGTTGTCGACTGATTTGAGCATCTTCTGCTTTACTCTTTTTCAACCAAATGCTGTTTTCTCCAAAACGTTTATTAAAAAGTTCTATTTCATCCCAGAGGTTGTCATATCTCTTTTTTTCATGATATAGAGAAAGAATTTGAATATTTGCATCAAAAGACTCCTTACTATCTGGTTTTGTAGTGATCAATCGCTTGAGTAAAGCTATTCCTTCTTCATATCTACCTTGATCAATGTAGCGGGACGCTATCAATCTGAGCAGTCTAGGAATATGTACTACCGCATTCTGCTGACTATAATAAGAAATTCCATCATCCACAGTGCCATACTCTATAAAAGCCAATAACATATCCCTTAATACTTCTTCTCTAATCAGCTTACCACCCTCTTCGATCTGTTCAGAAAACGTAACAGCCTGCTTCCATGAATTTAGACTCTCTTCATAATGCTTGAGATTGTATAAGCACCAACCCACCTTATACATTCCCCAACCGACACGTTGTTTAGACGGACTTTTCAAGGTTGCTTGATAATGTCGAAGAGCTACATCAAACTGAGATTTGTCAAAATAGTATTCTCCCAATGAAAACTCAGCATCATAAACGATACTTGATGTGGGATAGTTTTTAATGAGAGCTGTAAATGATCTTGCTGACTCATCTGTTTTTCCTAAAAATTGTAGGGCTATGGCATCATGATAATTGACCCTATCCGCATTCTGTGTCTTCGGAAATTCTGACAGAAGAAGCCGGGACATCTTCGAGACACTCTCCCAATGTTTTCTAGACGCACTGTGATCAAGGGTGGGTTCGCTAGCTGTTTGTCCACCTATATCCCACTTAGACCACAAGTCTTCATACTTTCTCTGTTCATCTGCCGAGACGTAACTAGCTTGCTCAAAATGAAGACCAAGAATTTTTTCAAGCATTCTTAAACGCTGCTCTGAACCTTTTGGAAACTGATCGATAAGATCATTGAGATGACCAAGAGTTTCCTCAATCCCGTCTATAAGTTCTTTTTGTGCAGCTATTGATTTTAAATATGCAGGACCTTGCTTTATTTCAACTTTTTTACTAGCTTTCCCCAGATCTTTCATCTCTTCTACATCAACTTTTGAACTTTCATTATCACTGGCCCAAGATAAATCTGAGCCTATAAAAATAAGAATTCCTAAAAACTGAACTATCCATAAAATATTTTTCATAAATAATCCCATCACTGTGCTTTAGATCGACTTGAACAAAGGCTCTCAACATTATAAACATAGCCACCAAGCTCATCTTCCCAGTACTCTCCCTCAAAAGGCCAATATTCTAGATCTTGACCAATACGCAGAGCCTGCATCCCCCCAATAAAGACTTGTTTCTTTGAGGTTCTACCTATAGACAATTCTTCTTTTAATGAGTCTATCTTTCCCAAAAGCATCTCTGCGGATATCAGCTTTGTTTGCTCTTGGAGATCAAATAAATATCCATGATAATAATCATATTGTCCCTTGAGATCAGTGGATGTTTGATCGATGATTTTCGATTTTTTTCCTGCTAAAAATTTTTTCAAGTCAGCCCCAAGATCTGCAACCAAACCAGG
>JAGNWK010000139.1 GCA_017985985.1 Oligoflexales bacterium | reverse complement strand
TCAGAGGCGATTGCGGCAGGCTTTGCAGAAGTCGTCTGACACTGTCCCAAACCAGATAGGCAAACCGACAAAGAGCCCAACTTTACGTTGGGTCTTTCAGATGTTTTTTGGGATCAATGTGATCAAGAAAGGGGCAATTTGAGAGTTCTATCATCCCATCTCATGAGAGGATTGACCCTCGGCTTCGGGCAGACATGGCAGTGATACATCTTGCAGGACTTTCGACACGAACACTGAGCATGATCTCTCAACGTCTCTTAGGTGTAGGGGTCTCTAAAGACACGATTTCATCATCACTCGGGATCCTGTCCTCTGAGGCAAGAAATTGGCTTGAGCGTCCTATAAAAGGTAAATACTGAGCTCTATACGTGGATGGAACTAATTTTAAGCTGCAGCGACGTGGATCGACAAAACGTGAACCCTCGTTGGTCGTTCTTGGTGTCGATGAGAATAATCTTCGGAGTATCTTAGCTATTGAGCCTGGAACAAAAGACGATGTGAGTTCATGGCGATCAGTTTTTTCCTCATTGAAACGTAGAGGTCTTGACCCTAGCGCCGTCCGACTGGGCATTATGGATGGTCTTCCAGGACTTAAAAAACTGTTTAAAGATGAATTCCCGAACTCATCAACTCAGAGATGTTGGGTCCATGCCCTAGCCAATGCAACAGCTAAGAGACCAGCAAGATTAAGAGAAGATTTTGTTAAGCATGCTCACAAAATCATGTATGCAGACTCAGAGGATGCCGCTAGACAGGCTCTTGCAGAGCTTAAGGCAGCAATGAACAAAGAGGCTCAGAGGGCTGTTCACTGTATCGAGAAGGATTTAGTGTCTTTGCTCACCTTCTATCGTTTTGATAGAGAGCTCTGGGGAGCTTTGAGAACAACAAACCCTATCGAGACTATCAATCGTCAGTTCAAGAGAAGGACGAAGAGTATGGACACCTTAGGAGAGGAGACTCTCGAGACAGTCCTAGCTTTTGTAGCATTAAAGATAGAAATAGGGTGGAGGAACCACCCTAGCTTTTTCCCATCCACTGAATCCTTTTGGGTAATCAGAGCGTATTGTTTTTGAAGGATATTTTTCTTAAATGAATATCTTATCGCCGATTTACTGCTAATAACAAATGGCGGTAACTCTAGACTCACCTTGAAATGTCGATCCACCTTTTTATTGCAAGTGTCTAGGTCCTCTCTTTTATAGATCCTCACCCATCCAACCTAATTTGCTAGCAAGCAGTTTGTATAACTCTGACATGCGCTTGTGTATACCAAACCCATACAATTTCCTAGCAACGAGCTCATCTAAAATTGGCATATTTTGGTGGATGCATTCCTTTGCGCGTTCACTTATAATAGCGTTGTTTTCTATTAATATCCGGACCACTGAGATCTCATCTTCACTAGCAGGAGAACTAGGCAATGTACACGCTGACAGTAATAATGGGGTGCTCCCTTCTTTAATTTTAGTTGCTTTATTCACATCTGCTCCGGCTGCTAATAACTTTCTTACTATGACAAGATACTTAAAAACACACGCAGACATAAGAGAGGTTAGACCATTTTCATCAGCACTATCTAAATCAGCACCGTTGTCGACTAGCAGACTAACCATTTCTTCTTGTCCGCTATGTGAAGCGATTTGCAGGGCCGTATTACCTTTGCTAGTTCTAGCTTCAGAGCCAAAAGCTAACAAACATTTAGCTTGAGTAAGATTATTTTTGTGAGCAGAATTTAGTAAGTTTAACTCTTGAATTCTAGAAATATATTCTAGTTGCACTCTGTTTATTTTCTGACCATCCTCAATGAATGCGATAGCATTAACTACTTGCTCATTTACTTCTTCTGGCAAGATTCCTTCCTTCAGCTCTCCATAGAATTCCTTCAATCTTTCAATTTCGGATTTTTGCCATGATGAAATAGCCTGTTGACTACATAAACCATTTGGTAATTGTGTAGTAAACTTTTTCACTCCTGCATTGGTTCTTACAGACAATCCATTATTTTGCTCAGCAGAAAGCAAAATAGTTAAAACGTAAGAAGAAAAAGGATTATCCTCCTTCTCTTTAATGGAAACAAAAAATTCTTCATCATTTAATTCTGCAAGAGCAGGTGCATCTGAAGAGGAATGGGTCACAAGAGAAGAACCAAGTGGTAAAGCATTTACGTCATCAATGGCTTGACCTGAATAACAACTATAGAGCTCAACATGTAGGGGTTTATTTATTTTAGACAAAAAATCAAACACGTGATTTGTTGGATCACCAAAAGTCGAGGATATCTGCATCACATGCTTTATCCTCTCAGATCCAGACAAAGAGACAGAACGCATTCTTAAGCCATGCGCATTCAAATAAATAGTCGTTTTTGAATCTACTTGCTCCATAAGATCTCGAGCAAATCTAGACAAACTAAGCTCATGCTTGCAACCATCATATATTTTATACGGTTCTTGTTGTAGCTTTAGCGCTTCTTCTATAACGCTTATTTTCGTATGACATACGTCTTTTTGACTTTGTTCTTTTTCAATACCTTGTAGGTAAACTGTCTTTAATTTCGGTTTATCTGCTAATAACTTCGTCGCCTGCAACAGAATTAAAGAGAGCATAATAGTCATCAGGTTTAAATAGTTGTTTTTCATAAATATTCCTAAAATCTTGCTTTATTATTGGGTGGAAGTTAGAGAAAGACGATAGCCTCAAATACCTCCAAAGTCAAGTGTACAGGGTAAGATCTCAATTCTTCTGATTATTATTTATAAACTGGATTAACCTGCAATAGCCCAGGAAAGCAATCATTCACCTGGAAATAACCGCTCAGAGAGTTGATTTCATACTCACGCCTACACACGTATGACGGATTGAAACTTAGCTCCTTGAACTTGATAAACTTCTGAGCAAAGACTTAGGAGATGATTTTGATGAGTAATCAATAGGATTGTTTTGTGTCGAGTTTTTTCAAAAAAAGTCTGCATGACCTGCATTGCTTGATCATCTGAAAGGGCAGACGTAGCTTCATCTAAAAGAATAATATCCGCATTAGAGTAAGCTGCAAGCGCTAGAGAAACACGCTGTCTTTGGGCTACTGGAATATCTTCATCCTCCCCTTTTTCATTAAAGTAAGTTTATCAATGCCAAATTCTTGACTAACACTTATAAGTTGATTGGGATCAAAATTTTGAAAAAGTAAACTGATAGATCTTACATAGAGAGTGCCTGATGATTCAACGACATGAAATAGATCTTGATTGAGACCATGAGTCGTTATATCAACCCATTCTCCCTCTTCTGAAACACGAATATTTCCTGATTCAACATGTCGAAGAGAACGCAAAACCTGAATAAGCGTACTCTTGCCAACACCAGTAGCTCCAATAAGACCAATAGGCTTTCCCATCTTTATAGATAAATTAGCGTTATCGAAAATATATCGTTTTCGTTCTTCAATTTTTACCGTCAAACCTCTTATTTCTAATCTATTGGCTAACTTGTTTTTTTCATAAAATCAAAACGCTCTACAGCTGAGCTCTCAGCAGATTGAAAAGGACATTCTCCATCTTGGTGCGAAGGTTTATTTTTGCAGAGATGATGCTGAGAAAGAAACTAAAGTCTTGAGTGGAAAATGGAAGTATCATACGCAACACTCAATGGATATAGTTGAAATTGCTAAGCATAAAGATCGCGGTCGACCGAAGAGCAATGCTCAGCCAGATCATTATAGTTATAAAGTAGCTTTGAGCTTTACCACTGATGAAGCCATCATTTCTCGTAAAATTCACGAAAAATCTTGTTTCATCTTAGGAACGAATCGGCTTGTGCTTAATCCTGTCGAGATTTTATCTACCTATAAACAGCAGGGGTATGTTGAGCGAGGGTTTAGATTTTTGAAAGACCCGATT
>JAGNWK010000068.1 GCA_017985985.1 Oligoflexales bacterium | reverse complement strand
ATTTAAATTGCTGAGCTGCTGAGCCAGAAGCAGCTGCAGGCAGCCTGCCCCTGTCTGAGGAAGAGACGAACCAAGGCTTAGGGTCAATTGCAAAGCATCTTCATCGACCACGCGGTTTGTAGAAATTTGGAAGGAATTGGAACTCATCTCCTCCAAGCTCTTAGCGAAACGTCCAGATTTTAGCAATGCCTCCCAATTTTTTTTTTCAAAGCTCCTGTGTTCTACGTTCAGAATCAAGGAACGCTTCGTATCTAAAGTGATAAAAAAACTTAAAAACCGATCTCCTAACGAGCAGAATAAGGGCTGTAGAGTCAGACTGTCCGCTGTTTGAGAACTAGACTGGTCCGGAACAACATAAACATCCTTCCATCTTTCTTTTTGATTTTGCGATAAGACCTTACCCGAATCTGCGAGAGACTCTAGTAGAGTTTGCCTTTTAGTTTGTGAATAAGTTTTTTGCAGAGATTGAAGCCAGACTTCTCTTGTTTTCTCCAGCTGGGGCTTAGACTTTTTCCAAAATTCCTCATTCACTCCCTCTAAGTGCTCCCAGGGCAGAAGAAGAACAGCGGGTGCTTTTGGCAAAGGAGTTTCTGCTCTAAGCTCTTTTACAACGATGAGGGAGTACAGCAACAAGAATATCACCTGTTTTTTATTCACAAAAACTCCTTCTTCATTTTTTCCCACAAATGGGGAGGGAAAAGACCCTCATAAAAGAGATGTTTTCTTCTAAAGAGGGCGTTCCCCCCTCTTTAGGATTCTCCCCCCTTCTATCAACGATGAGCAATCTCCCCCCTGCTTCCGAGAAGAAAATCACCAAGTCTTCTGCCAACGGAAAAATGAGAAGGATATTCCATCAGCATACTGTCTGCGAAGTTTGGCTATTCCAGAAGATGTCTCTGAAACTTCTTGATCCAAACTGCTATCAAGCCAACGAACTTGAGCCTTCATAAAAGGCAGAGGTATGAACACAGCAAACCATTCTACATCTGAGTCCGAGTAGACTGCACCTAGCCCCACGTTGAGCCCATAGCGTGTCACATCTAAGTGATGCCATGACTTTGCAAGATCGAGGTCCGCCCGCATTTCCCTTCGAGCAAGAGCCAGTCGAAGATCCTTCACCGAGCTGTTCCACTTGGAAAGCCAGGAAAGATCTTTTAAAGGCCCCCTCAAACGCGTCCCCAAATAGATCCATGAGAGGGAAGTAAATCCAACCTTGGTCTCATCCAAATCAGGCAGAGCTCCATAACCCTCCATCACATTCAGTTCATAAAGCTTTTCTTCGTCTAATTTATACAAAACACTCAGTCCAAAAGCTGGGCTCAAGAAAGAGCCAACGCCAAAAGCTGTTCTTGCAGAAATAGCTGAATCAGAGGGTCCCTGGTACCTGTGTTCAAATTTATTTAAGTTCGAAATATAGCCAATTTTCAAATCTTCCAAGCTTTTGTGAGGGAACGCTACACTCTGCTGATAGGTCCACTCATAAATAAAAGCTCTATTCTTTCCAAACATAAGCCCTAGAGAGGAGCCAAGCCATTCTCTGAATTCACCATCTCCATATAATTTTCGAGAATATTGAGGAGTGATGTAAAGAGCGAGATTATCGAAAAACTCATAGGAGTGGGTCGAACTGAGGGCTATCCAATACGTACTCGGTTCATCGATAGAGAAGGTAGGAAAAGCGAGCTTGAGCCCTAGCGCTGAAGCATAACGCTCCCTGTTGAAAAACGAATAACGAGACTCTAGAAAACTTTGCCCCAAACTAAGCTGTCCACCGACATCCAAACCATACCCTAAGCCCCGTCTTGCATGAGCACTCAAGCCTGTATGAGCATCTGACTGATCGAAATCATTACTCTGATCATTTTTCTTCCTCTTCTCGAGAACATTCTTTTCATACTCAAGCAGGAGATGTCCTGCAAAACCATAACTCGTTTCATCTTTTTTAACCGGACGAGCTGTCTGCATAGAACTCTCTAGCGTGATGCAAGAGGACAAGAGCAAAGTTAGACAGAGCAAGGAGGGGCTTTTTTCTAGGGGAACCAGCTGCCCCTCCGGCATTAAAGTTTCCCCTAACCCCTCCTTGCCTTCGCTGCGAGCGCTTAGGCCCAACATTATGAATTTATTGATAAAAAACAAAATCTGTTGTATAAATCTTTGTTCTAGAACGCGCACTTCAAAAGGATCATCCATTATGAAATCCAAGGCGGCTGTTGCATGGAAAGCAGGTATCCCTCTAGAAATTGGTGAAATCGATGTGGAAGGCCCCAGAGCTGGTGAAGTCCTCGTCCGTATAGTCGCTTCAGGTGTTTGCCATACCGATGCTTACACTTTATCAGGACAAGATCCGGAAGGTCTATTTCCATCTGTACTTGGTCATGAAGGAGCAGGTGTTGTTGAGGAACTAGGACGGGGGGTAAGCTCTCTCTCTGTCGGTGATCATGTCATTCCGCTCTACATACCTGAATGCAGAGAATGCAAATTCTGTCTTTCTGGAAAGACCAATCTCTGTCAGAAAGTACGAGTCACCCAAGGACGTGGACTCATGCCAGATGGCACGTCACGTTTCAGTCTAAATGGGCAAACCATACTCCACTACATGGGCACTTCCACCTTTTCTCAGTACGTCGTCGTCCCTGAGATCGCTCTGGCAAAAATCAATAAGAAGGCTCCCCTAGAAAAAGTTTGTCTCCTGGGCTGCGGTATCAGTACCGGTCTGGGGGCGGTATGGAACACAGCAAAAGTTCATCCCGGATCCAGCGTGGCCGTCTTCGGTTTAGGGGGCATTGGACTGAGCTGTGTCCAAGCGGCTGTAACAGCTAAAGCGGAAAGAATCATCGCCATTGATCTCAATGAATCTAAATTTGAACTCGCTAAGCAGTTGGGGGCAACAGACTGCCTCAACCCAAGAGCCTTCCAAACACCTATCTCTCAGGTCATCGCAGAGATGACAGATGGTGGTGTCGACTTCTCCTTTGAATGTGTGGGTAACGTGCAACTCATGCGACAGGCTCTCGAGTGCTGTCACAAAGGCTGGGGGGTTTCCACCATTATAGGAGTGGCACCAGCTGGCCATGAAGTCAGTACACGCCCCTTTCAACTCGTGACTGGCCGCGTATGGAAAGGCACAGCCTTTGGTGGCATCAAAGGCCGATCCGAATTGCCTGGCTACGTTGACAGTTATCTTGCTGGAAAAATTAAAGTGGATGAAATGATCACTCATACGATGCCCGTAGAACAGATCAACAAGGCTTTTGACCTCATGCATGAAGGAAAAAGTATCCGCTCCGTGGTGACGTTCTAATGCAATTACGTCATCGATACAAATCTTATGCAGGATGGGTTGAGTTCTACCAACATGCTTCGACAGCCACTCAAAGCCCCATGCGATTTAGTGTTTACAGACCAGAAGGGACTGGCCCTTTTCCCGTCCTCTACTGGCTGTCTGGCTTGAGCTGCACCGAAGAAAATTTCATGCAAAAATCAGGGGTCCAGCGTTATCTTTCTCAACACAAAATCCTCTGCGTGGCTATGGACACGAGCCCACGATCGTTGGGTTTAGCTAGTGAGACAGCACGATGGGACTTGGGAGCAGGTGCTGGATTCTATGTCAATGCAAGCCAAGAACCTTGGGCTAAAAATTATCGCATGTACGACTACGTCAGCTCAGAACTTTACGAGCTAATCCCTCGAGAATTCCCAGCTGATAAAAATCGTCAGAGTATCTTTGGTCATTCCATGGGGGGGCACGGAGCTCTTGTCATCGGCTTAAGAAATCCTAGCAAATTTCGCTCGATGTCTGCGTTTGCTCCTATTTGCGCTCCGATGCAATGCCCCTGGGGTCAGGGGGCCTTCAACGCCTACTTAGGGCAGGATACAAAAGCCTGGTCGGACTATGATGCAAGTCAACTCATTCAAAAGGCAGACAGACCAATCCCTCTCCTCGTCGATCAAGGATCTGAGGATGAATTTCTCGAGGCTCAACTGAAGCCAGAGCTGTTGACTTCAGCCTGTCTGAAGAAAGACTATCCCATCGACTTCACTAGTCATCCTGGATATGACCACAGCTACTACTTCGTTGCTTCATTTATGGAGAAACATATCGCCTTTCATAGAAAGTTTTTGGAAAGATAAAGTAGAGCACTAGGTGGTCAGATCACCTGACCGCCAATGTCATTCGGTTAGGGAGAACAGTGCAGATTGGAGGTTCTATGTTGCTTCGCTTTTTATTCTGCTTCTTCTCTTCAACACTCTTGCTAGGCCCCTTGCTTTACGCAAACAAG
This sequence comes from Oligoflexales bacterium, assembly GCA_017985985.1. GTDB lineage: Bacteria > Bdellovibrionota_B > Oligoflexia > Oligoflexales > Bog-1112 > JAGNWK01. Next base: position 10,021 of record JAGNWK010000068.1, on the reverse strand, counting down.
ACTCATACCAACACCAGTTTAGGGTTTGTCACCAAGTTTAGAAGGCTCATTGCAGATTTGACAGTCGCAACTGCAGCCCCCTCCTCTGATGATCTGTCCTTGACTTTTGTCAGTGAAGGCATGGATGATCTTCCCAGTTTAAAGGATCTTCTCAGTGAACATGACGAATACTCTCAATACAGAAGCTCCTTCTTTCATAATTCCAAAACAGATATCTATCAGCTCAGCCCACAATTTACGGAAAAGTTCCTTGCTAAAAAAGGTTTGGAGAAAATTTACTTACTCAAGATAGAAAGGCAGACAAATTTTCGAGACTTTTTATGGTCTCAATCGCAAACTCATGACTTCATAGAACTCGCACAGGAAAACCTCAAACATAAACTGCGAATCGTAAGTAAAATCCCTAAAAAGCCTTATTTCATGAATATCCTTCGCCAAGAATGGGAAGTCGAGGGTTCCGATCTTATTTCCAGAGCTTTGATAGAAAAAGTTGAATCTAAAGAGCATTTTACAAATATAGAGAAGGCCGAACAAGTCTTGCGGATTCTACAGTCCCTGTTATCAGCTGGTTTGATTTATGGTGATTTGAGCGAAAGAAATCTCGTCAGTGGTCCTGAACATTTGGTTCTGATTGATTTTGATGTGATGTATTTCTTAGAAGATCAAGACAAGCAAGCGAGTCTGACGGAAGTGAACTTCTCAAACCCTTTCTTTGAAGATTTTCAAGATCTAAGCAAGAAAAATCCAACACACATCCACCAAATCCACTTAGCTCTTGAACTGCGAGCTCTCTTGTCAAAATGGCTCCCCGAATCGACTTGGCAGAAGACCAGAGATCAAATCTTTCTCGATCTTGCAAATCACGGCACCCTAAAGTCTTGGGCTGAGTACACAAAAGAACTAGCTAAACCGTCTCCTCCGGCACCCCAAAAAAAATATTTGCTGCTCAAAAATATTAAAAAAATGAGAGTCGGCAGCAGAGAATACAAAATAAAAGTAAGACAAGTCCTGGGGGATGGAGACTGTTTTTTTCACAGCCTAGCTTCATTAAGCCATAATGATGCCATAAATAGGCGTGAATTTGTGAGACGAGTTCTTGCAAAAAATAGAGAGTTACAAAGGAAAATAGAAACTGGGCTTGCTCTCACAGCACACGAAGAGGCTCTCTGGCATGTCCTCCAAAGTCTGGCTCTCCACGCCCCAGCAGAAATCAGTACACTAGGTAGCCTAGAGGCTTGGGCCAATTACTTTTACAACCCATGTGATGAAATCTTATGTGAATCCTACCCCATGGCTGATCACCCCGTGATTCAGGTCACAGCCATGCTTTTCGATATCAATATCGCTGTCCAAGTACTTGATGTGTCAGGAGATGAGCCTATATTTGTCCCCTACCACAGCTTCAACTCCACAGGGCAGACCACCACAGTCCCTGGCACACTCACCTATCATGTGGGGTATGTGGCTTATCACAACTCAGCTTCTATCCCTCTCGACCAAGAACCGATCCACTTTATCCCGATTCAAGTTGTGCCCAGTTCTACATCGAGCTCCCCAAGTCCTTCTCCCACACCTACGAGCGCCCTGCAGCTGCCACCCATTCTTTATCACGTGAGCTCACGGCGTCCGAGTGTTCAGGAAACCAGCCCTTCGCCCCTCACTATGAGAGCTCCACCACTACCACCCATTCTCTATCGGATATACACACGACGTCTAAGCACTCCAGCTAAATCCTAACGAAAATAAGCACAGAAAAGCTCATAGCGACAGTTAATCTCCGCATAATTAGCTCGAGCTGAGTCCAGGAAAAACCAGTTTGTATTCTCTCCCAAGATATAGCCACCGATAGCCCCTCCCAGAACCGCTCCAGCAAGGACAACCGCCGCTGCAATATTCACAATAGCTGCCGGGATGGTAAACGGGATCAGCATTAAAATGAATGACAGGACAATCAAAGCTGCAATAGCGGCCAAGAGTCCGACACCGGCCCCAATGGCGATATCGATCATATCCCTCCCACAACTGTTTTCAGGACAATCCTTCTCCTCCATATTGAGGGTGCTCCTACACTTCACATTGATCTTATAGGCCCACCCATTCAAATTACTTTCGTTACAAGAAGCCGGCCTATCAAAGGGGCCATCTTTACTTGTAAACCTTTTAGGATCATAGGTCCGTATAACCTCTCGAACTCCACCCTTACACATAGCATTCCCAGAAGAGTCCCAGCCGAGCTGTAACATGCCGGGAGGACAGGTTTTCTCCATTTGTTCACAGAGCGGCCCCTTCGCATTGAATAGAGGATTACCCCCACTACCAAGTCTTGCACGGTAGGGGAGTTGGCAATGACATCGAATGCCTCCCTCTGCAGACTGTGCTGCAACTTTGGCCCCTGGATTGCACATGGATCCTACAATTTGAGCCGTGTTCAAAGTCAACCAAACAGGAGGGCTTGGATACGTTCCAGAAAGACTTTTCGTTTGTCTGCCAACCGCTGGACTAGAGTGGACGATCTCGTGCCTCACCTGAATGGTCGGAGCAAAAGGGCAGCTTAAGATTGTGGGGTCATCTGGGTTGCATTGAGCGTAAAAATAGGTTTTAGCCTGCATAGGGAAATCAGCTCCGAAGACACCCACTCCCCCCTTCCAGCTATAGCCAACCGAGCTAGTTGCTCCTAACTGTCCAGCAAGAAAACAAGTGATAGGCTTCCCGCTGGCTAAAGTGTCTGGATTGTAACAGGCCGCATCGGCTGCCCTCTGAGGGATAGGTACTGACTGGGGAGGAAATAAGAGAAACGCCATTCCTCTTGTCGTATCGATACCTGTCATATTACAGGGCTGAGCTAGGGTCCCTGGAAACTCTGCCTCGACAAGGCCCGCTGCACTGAGTCCCAGACAGTTTCGTAACATCACATTACCGGGAGTATCCAAACTTGGACCGACGCTTGAAAGAATAATGTTGGGGTCAACAAGCTGAGCACCCAAATTCAAGAAGACAGCAGACCTTAAGTTTTTAAGCTCATGCCGCATCATCTCTTCTCTATGCAAGGCTGTCTGACGTAAAATTAAGGACACGAACGCTGAAGAGGCCCCAACAGCCATCAGCGCATAAAGCAAGGAAGAACCTCTCTGCATGTAGCTGTCCCCCGTATTCGTTCGGATCTCACTCCATGATACCAAGAAGAGAGGGAGATTCAATGATGCTAGGGGGGAGATTTTTAAAGAGGGGGGAACGCCCTCTTTAGAAACCAAAAGAACAGGGGGAGATTCCTAAAACAAAGAACAGGGGGGAGATTCCTAAAGAGGGGGGAACGCCCTCTTTAGAAACCAAAAGAACAGGGGGGAGATTCCTAAAGAGGGGGGAACGCCCTCTTTAGAAGAGAAAGATACGTCCTCTTTAGAACTAAAAAAGAGCCTCTAGAATCTTGAAACTCGCAAAAACAGGACGATGATCTGATGGGGTGATCCCTTCTGCGGCTAGCAGAGCCTCCCATTCTGTGGTCTCCATTCCCTCACCAAAAAAAACGATGTGATCTATCCTTCTAGTTGGATTTAAGTAGGGAAAGGTTTTGGTTTCGCTCTCATCGAGAGGACCCAAATAAGAGTCTTTCCATCCTGCAGACGTCAGCTCTGCATAGACAGGATCATTGCGATCAGAGTTGAAGTCCCCCGCAAGAAAAAGGGGAGCGCCAGAGCCGTGATGAACCCTTAACTTCTCCTTAATGAGTTTCAACTCCCCCATCTTGATTTTTTTGGCATCGAGATGTGTCCCCACAAACATCAATTCCCGGGAAGAGTTCTTATCTCGCAGCTTAACCCACACGGCAAGCCTCCTGATTTTAAGATCAAGCGGGGCCTCTAGGGCCCAATAGCCTTTTTCAATCAGGTCAAAACGGGAGCTTTTGTACATCACAAAAGAATCCGGTGTAAAAGCCCGATTATGAGCAAAACGATACTGTTGAGAAAATTCAGCCTGGAACTGATCAAGCTGGCTCGAGGAGGCTTCTTGTATGCTGATGAGATCAGGATCCTTAGCTCTAATCATTTCGAAAACATGGGACTTCCTCTTCATCCAAAGAGGGTAGCCTTGCGTCAGCGACGTGAGGTCAAAAGTCGATAAAATATTAAAAGTCATCAGACTCAGCTCAAGCTCTCCCCCCACATTCTTGAGGGTGTGATGCCCATTCTTGTCACGTAACTCTAGACAGGAGCTGGAAAGGGCAAACACGAAAAGAAAGAGGATTCGAAAAAAGACTTGAGTTAGAGTACTTAATTGGTCTGAAGTTTGGAAGCTTGAGATAGAGATTGATTCAAGGTCAATAAGACGACTTCTTTCAGATGTCGCCTTGTCTTGTTGTGTGCATTCAGAATGTACTGGTAATCGTCTTGACAAAAAAACGAATCCTTATGCCTGTTCATCTGAGTGAAACATGCGACGCGAATAGTTTCAAGATAAACCAACTTGCTCAGATACAACTCCTTCACTGTTTCAAGCTCAAGACCTGCTGTTCGCAGAGGTTCTTGCAGATCTTCTCGGATCTCAAGATAAGTCTCGTAGTCTTTTTTTGCAGTTTGAGTCAAAAAGTTCATGCAGGATATAGCGGAAGAAGTCGAAAAGACTTTAGAGGGGGGAAGAGTTAAAAATCGCCTAGTACCCCAGCCTCCAGTACCAGAGTCTTTTTTAGGGGAACCAGCTGCGCAGTTTCCCCTAACCCCTCCTTGCTTGAAGGGGCGATGCTTTCTAAGAAAAGAAGACAACCAAAGCCCAAATCAGGAATATGGAGCTGAGGGTGCGTTTTTCACTTCGGATAGCGGCGGAAAAAGAAGCAGGCCATTCAATGTCGTCCAGAGCAGGAATCGACTTAGGGATCCAAGACGGAACTTTCGCCTTGTATTCAAAGTAAACAGTCCCAAATTTTTGATCGAGAAGCCTTTCTTCATATTGACAAATAAAGTAGTACTGAAAGGCAAAAAAAGCCACGGCTAGGACTATAAACCAGAGCTTAGCGCTATAGACGGCAAAGCCAAGTGTTATGAAAAAATTACCGATGTAAAGAGGGTTCCTCACCCAGGCAAAAGGGCCGCTTGTCACAAGTTGCTCACCAACACTGAGACTCCGCGTTCTCGAAACACCCCCAATAAAGGAGACGCTATATATACGAAAGAGTTCCCCTCCTACAATCAGCAGAGTACCCAATATCGCCGTAAGGACCGTCGGGGTCCCCACTAAGAAGAGGAGGAGCAAAAGAGGAATCGGTGTGTAGTCCCTCAACCTAAAAAGTTTTTGCCCCAAGCTCTCCGAATTTTCAAAGGTGTAATCGCGTTCATCCACAGCTAATTTTCTTTCCATGAGGTAAAGGATCGTTTGATTTATACTCAAGATGAATCTACTATACCAAATAGCCAGACTCCTGCAATAGGCTGCTCTCTAAGAAAAAACAATCTCCTTAAAAGCAAGCAAAGGCAGAAATTAATGAAAAATTTCAAAAGACAGACATGTGACGCAAATGGACGAGCGAAGCCAGCAAGCTACGCAGGTCGCGGGGTTGCGGGACGCTTCCTCTTCTCTCTTCTTCCTCTTTCTATGGTTTGTTCTATGAATCTTTCTGCCAAAGCCGCAGACCCTAAGGCGGCACCTAGTTCCGAAGCTAAGTCGACAAAAAGTCTAGATCTTAAGACCGAAGAACAAAAAGTGAGTTATGCGATTGGACAGCAGGTCGGCAAAAGCTTAAAAGGGCAAGGTTTCCAACTCGATATGGACGTTCTCGCTGTCGCCATCAAAGACGCCTTCCACGATGGCAAGAGCCAAATGTCCGAAGAAGACATGCGCTCTGTCCTCCAAAAACTACAAGAGACTTCTCAGAAAAAACAAGCTGAAGAAGGTAAAAAAACCAAAGAAGTTGGCGACAAATTCCTCGCAGAAAATAAACAGAAAAAAGGTGTAATGACTACCGCCTCGGGGCTTCAGTACGAAGTGATCAAGGAAGGAAAGGGCGCCCTACCCACAGAGACTTCGAAGGTGAAGGTTCACTACAAGGGCACCTTGATTAACGGCGATGAATTCGATAGTTCCTACAAAAGAAACAGCCCTGCTGAATTCAATGTAAACCAAGTCATCCCAGGTTGGACTGAGGCTCTCAAAATGATGAAAGTTGGCTCTGTCTGGGATCTAGCCATCCCTAGTCAACTCGCCTATGGACCCAACGGCGCTGGCAGCATCCCTCCCAACTCCGTCTTAAAATTCCGTGTCGAACTCCTCGAACTCGTTAAGTAGTTTCCAACCCCCAGTGGGAGAATCCTAAAGAGGGGGGAACGCCCTCTTTAGAAGCTACGGACTAAGCTCTTCCCCACTAGGACTTGTAAGCTCTTCCCCACTAACAGCAGCCTCCGTCCACCGCAAAAGCCTTTGCTCTGTAACTAAATCGTCAATCTGCTGTCCCATGAGATACATACTCTGAGCTAAACATTCCGCTTCAGGGCTTCCCTTTTCCTTTTTCGTGGACGCTTCTTGATCCAAATTGAAGGCTCCCCCTTCAGCCAAAACACCAGCTGAAGCCCCCACAAGAATCAAGGGAACAAGAAACGACAGAGGAGAACCTCGTTTCCCTTCCACTGAGGATTTAGTACCACTGTCGCCAAAAGCCACCCTAGCCTTTCCCTGTCCCATACGAGCCTCACTAGCGTTCTGAGCTATGCGAGCTTTCTGGTCTTCAAGTTTTACGATATTACTCTGAGCTGTCTGAAGATCTATATCAAGACCGTAAAGATCCAAGGCTGTGTGATAACTTTTCCCAGACAAGGCTAGTGCATACTTCGTATGTAGATCTCGAAGTTCTTTCACTTGACTCTTAAAGGGATCTTTAGTCACTTCCTCGAAGACTTTCTCATATTCTTGGAATACAGGGTCGATTGTAGCTTTCACTGCGTCTTGATCACGAGAGGAAACGAGATATTGATTTTTAACCTTCTGGTAACGTCGATCCAATTCTTCGTAATCCATGCTGTCAAAACGACGCACCAAAGACCCCATCATCTTGAGATCTTCTACAAACTGCATGGGCTTAGTCTGATCAGCACCAATTGGTTTAATCTGCGACAAAGCCTTCTCTATTTTTGTTAGACTTTCATCGATTTTACCTTTCTTATCTCTTAACTTTTGGGTCAAATCCTTCGATTTTTCTAAATCGGTGTGAGGTGGAGGAAGAGTAACTTTTTGGACTGGATTCCGCTCTAAGTAGTTAAGCTCTATGCTGAAGTCAAACTCTGAGTAGAACTGAGCTAGGGATGAAGAGATCGCTTTGATTCCTGGTTTATCCTTAAAGCCTTCCGTGTCGAAATAAAATTTAAATAACTTCTCCTCAACTTGCTCTAAGTTTGTAGTCACACCTTCCAATGCAAATTTGTGTGCTTGTTCCCTAAAGGCTTTAGGCCCTAGATTTGTATCAAAAATCTCTTTGAGCTTATATTTTTTCAAAAGTTCTTCTAGTTGCTTACGAATTTCTTGGACACCTTTCTTTGCCTCAGACTCCCTATCTTCCGGCCTATCCAACCCAGGAATAGCTGCCCGAAGAGGATCACCTTGGGCTGTCCTCATCGCAAACTCACAAGATAATACTGCGCAGTCACCACTCTCAGTCTGCCATCTCCTAGCAGTATCTATAAACGCATATTCACGTAAAGCCTGCATACCCTTAACAGCCTCTACAAGAGCAACCGTTTTGGCATCAAATATTCTTAAGCCATCGTTTAGTTGTTTCCACTTCTGTTGTAATGCAAAGTTCAGATCTTGTTTAGAATCTACAAGAGGTTTCCATTTTTCTTTAAAAAATGTTTTCAACATCTCTTCGGTATCACCTTCTTGCCTTTTCCTCTTCATTAATTCTTGATCCGCCAACCTATCGTTCAACTCCTGGTAAGAGAAACCGTTAGGTTCAAAAAATTCAATCTGTTTTTTTTGAGTATCCACAAGTAACATCATCTGGTGGCCATCGGCGTAGATGGGAATGAGAATTTTTTGGGGACGCGGATTTCCTTTTAATTTTCCGCTTAAAGCTGTCTTCATTGTTTCAACACTTGTATCAAAGTCCGATCCTATTTTTCTATCCAAATCAATAAATTCGACACCACGACCTTCTGCAGATTTCACGATAGCTTGTAGAAAGAGAGAGGTAGCGGAATCGAGCGTTCCACTCGCATTGACAGCTACCCTTGTAGGACGCCAAAAATGACCTACTCTCATCAAAACATCTCTCGTACCTGTAATGCCTTGGAAGCCACCGCTTTGAAACATGGTTTGCTGGCCGCGAAGAGTTTTCTCCCGATCTCTAATGTTTGCTAAAAAAGGAAGAGTGAATGTCCACTTCCCCCTTAAAAGGTCTTCAACATTGTCCTGTTTTCCCTGTACATTTTTCTTAACCTCATCCCTAACAAGTCCAAGGCTTTGTTCCTCGACAGGGACAAAATCGACCAGATCGAGAAGACCCTGCTGGTTCATATAAGATAGCAAGAGAAGAGCTGCCTGTTCATCGCCTATGTTAGCTGAACATGATTTAGCATTTTTAATAAAGGCGTGACCAACAAGACCGAGGGAGTTCGTCCCCTTAACTTCAAGAAGGGTGGGCTCCTCCTCCGGCTTTGGAATAGCCCTCTGCTTCGCAAGAGCAGCCCTAAACTTTTCTCGTCCTGCAGTGCTCCGACAAGATAGAGCAGACAAACCAACAAAGAAGACACAGACCAGATAAAGGTGAAACCATCTTCTCATAGTGTAACCCTCAATTTTTGCTTCTTAACCCCAGGGAGAGAATCCTAAATTTCACTTAGCCCCAGGGGGGAGAATCCTAAAGAGGGGGGAACGCCCTCTTTAGAAAAAAGATTTAAAAGCAGAGAGAGGCAGCACCAAGAAGAGACGAGTGATTCTGCAGGGTAGAGGCTTTCAACTGGGGAACAATTTCGGGTCGGCGTTTGAGCAAGGATTTCAAATGGGTCATCGTCTGTTCTGAGAACTGATCAAAGGACTCTGCAAAACTCCCACCAAAAACAATGAGCTCTGGATAAAAGATAACACAATAGTTGTGAATCGCTGATGCCATGACTTCGGCATACTCTGCAAAAGCCTTCTTTGCGGCAGGGTCACCTTTTCTTGCTAGCTCTGTAATGGCCCCAGCACTGATAGGCATCTCATTTCTTTTATGAAGAGCATTAAAATGATCCTCAAAATGTTTACCTGAAAGATAGGCCTCTGCATCTCCGGAAACACCACAGGCACAGGCCCGTTCTTTATCACGGTGAGAGATGATGATATGACCAGCTTCAGGGTGTAGAAATCTCCCCCCACAAAAAAGCTGCTTATTAACGATCACTCCCACCCCCAGCCCCGTACCGAGAGTAAGCACGACGAGATTATCTGCGTCATTCTCTTTTCCCAGACCGAGCCATCTTTCTGCAAGAGCCGAGCAGGCTGCATCATTTTGAAGATAAACCGTTCTCTGTAGGGACTGACTGAGGATCTTAACAATTTCGATCGTACCCCAGCCTTTGCCGTCACTCATAAGGTTGGTCGGGTCGAGCAAAAGACCCCTTCTCACATCGAGAGGACCACAGGAGGAGATCCCGACAGCCTCTATCTCTGGATACTTTTCCAGCAAGGTCTGACCCACACGAGTCATCAGAGAAAACAAGCCCTCTTTGCCATGTTCCAGTACAAGCTTCTCTCTAAATGTTTCGAGAATATGACCTCGATCAGACACAAGGCCCACTTCGAGTTTTGTCCCACCAAGATCAAAGGCTAAGCAGAGTTTTTGGCTGGGCATGTATCACCAAACGCCGTTGTGGTGAATATTCTGAACATCGTCGTTGTCTTCAAGAATCGATATGAGTTTTTCCATCTGTACCACTTTCTCCGAGTCAAGCTCGACCTGGTTCTTAGGGATCATACTTAATTCGCAAAAACTAGGGTCTACACCAAAGCTATCCAAGGCGGTCTTGAGGCTTAGAAATTGATCAGGACTGCACATGATCTCATA
>JAGNWK010000009.1 GCA_017985985.1 Oligoflexales bacterium | reverse complement strand
GCATCAGCGCACCACCAGCCATACAACCTCCAACGCCTCTTAAAGTAAGCGCTGACTATACCTGAAGTTACAGGATGTTGTAATTGGCTGGATTTATATAAGACAGCCCTGTCCTCTGCCCAGCTTCAAAAGAAATTAGGAACCATCCCACAAGTCGTCTAGCTTCGTTATTTTCGTCGCTGCGCTGCTCATTTACCAGCACTGCACTGCTTGCTCCTCAATGCCTTGCTATACGACTTGTGGGATGGTTCCTAGAGCTTGGTATTACCCTCGCCTCCTCTCCCTTGGTTGACACGTCGAAGCAGGGCATTGCGAGCTGGGACAGCGGGAAGGGGTAAACTACCAATATGAGCTGCTTCCCATACACCCAACTCCAGAAATCTCTGCGCATTTAAGTTCAAAAATTCGATTCCAAAATAATATTTAGAAAGCAAGCTTGGGTCCCAGCAACCAAGTAGAGCGGCCGCAATAAAGATAGCCTCGATAGTCGCGAGCCCCCCTGCAGGATCATTATTTTGCTTACTGCGTCGGGGATAGGCTGTTTGGAAACCCTCTGGAATACGAGCAAAGACAGGCATCTGGCCTGCAATACGACCAAGCAAAAGGGGGAGACGACGCCACACACAGTCTATGCTGGCTATCCCCTCAACTTTCGTCAAAGTTTTTCGCAGCTCTGTCAAACAGACGCCTTCATGGTGCAAAAGCAGGTTTGAGCTTAAGGGCCCAAGAACACTCTCTCCTTTAACTCGCAGCAGACGAAAATCTTGCCGATCAGCGAGTGGAGCAATCGTGCATTTGTTAGCGGTCTCACCCACATCAAGGATGATTTCGTAACGCATAATATCCTTTGTTTTATAACTGAACTGGTGTTACGCACTTCTTTGCAAGGGAGCTTGTTTGGCCCCCTACAGCAAGGAAGAGGGTTTGAGAGAAAACTGCGCAGCTGGTTTCTCCCAATCGAAATGAACCCTGGATCTACTTAAAAAAAAACAATCCGTCGAGCCCTTAAATGATAAAACGAGACTTTCATGTCCACCTTCATGGCTGTCTGACAGCTGAGCAACTGTGGTTGATAGGAAGAGACAGCTACAAAAAGCAATCTAAAATGCTAGATTGGTATGCCAGTGAATATAAAAAAGCCTGGGGGAGAACGCCCAACTATTCTTCCTATTGGGCCTCTGAGGCTGGATTTGATCTTTTAAAACAAGACTATATTTTTGAGCACAAAAGTGATTTTCAAAAATTCCAAGCTAAGTTCAACCTCATTATCGCTCTCTGTTCGATAAGTTCAGACGATTTTGCTATTCAAGAACAGATTATTCGATCCGTAAACGATCATGGCCTAGACTACTTTGAAGCTAGAACTCTCCTGCCTTTTCGTTTCAGTGCAGAAGAAGCCTATACGTATCTTAAAAATCTATCGAATCTCGTGACGAACCTAAACCAAGAATTACACATGAAGACGAGTATCGTCTTTTCGCTGTTCAGAGACAACGTTCTCGCAGAAAAGCAGTATCTATGGATCCGAGACTTCATGGATAAACATGCAGATCTCAGCCGGGTGATCTCGGGAATTGATTTTGCCTATGCCGAAGAATCACATCCCCCAAAAGATAAAATCGCACTATTTCATAAATTTCGAAAAGACAATCAGACCAAGAGAGCATTAAATTTACTTTACCATGTTGGAGAGTCCTTTTCTGATAAAAGTATTTTTAGTGCTATTCGGTGGATTCTAGAAGTTCAATCCTTAGGCGCCGACCGTTTAGGACATGCTATCGCTCTCGGCATCGACCCCGAAAATTATCGAGGATCGATCGCCAAAGAATCCAGATCCGAGAAGATAGATCATCTTCACTGGCTCATCCAAAACAAACACGAGCTGCAAGCCTATGGATATGATGTCGATAGCTCTTCGCTTAAGCGACAACTAGACAACTTGCCATCATGTGAAGAATTTCTGTTTGAATATCATCAAGAAACGATTTGTGAAGCTCGTCTCTTCCAAAAAGCAGCAGCAGGGATTTTAAAAGAACAGCAAGCCATCATTGAATGCTGTCCAAGCTCAAATCTACGAATTGGCAATATCAAAGATCCAGCTTATCATCCCCTCAAGTTTTTCCATGAGCATAAACTGGATGTGGTGCTGGGAACAGATGATCCGGGGATTTTCAATATCGATTGGAAAAGTGAGGCTGAATTCGCAAAAATTCTCTTAGGCGAAGCAGTTGCGCAGTTTCCACCCCTCCTTGCTAAAGATCATTGAGCTGCGTATAAATGCGGTCGAGGTCCTTCTGCCTGTCGAGGAGTACGCTCGTAATGGGAGCCAGCTCCCTCAGTAGGTCCTCAAAACCACTGTTCTTCTGCTCGTCGGTAAGGGCGAACTGTGTGACCCCTGCAACAAGCAAGCCCGTCCCAGCAATCATCAGTATGCTTCCCACGACAGCTCTGCTCTTGTCCTTAAAAGTAACATCCCATCCAAAAATAGACTTTTTGCCCACACGCTCCGCTTCTACTCCTTCGACGCCAATCGCTTTTTTAGACAGAGGCTCCGTAGGCTCTGACCCTTTTACACTAAGAGTAGGATCAGAACCCTTAGCCTCGACTGCTGCAGATTCTACTTTATTAAAATCAAAAGCAGAGAAAATAAAAGAAGATCCACCTAGGAAAAAAGCACCTCCAAAAGCAAGCAAGAGGTAGCCTCTTTGATCGGAGAGCTTCTTCCCAGCGGAGGAATTATCTGCCGTCGATGGGGACTTCAGAGCCTGAGCTTGACTATCCTCCATCGCAGTCAAGAGCGGAGTAAGCATAAGATCTGTACAAGCATCTTCCCCTGCTTCTAAATGTTTATTGCTCAAAGCACAGAGATTTAACTGATCTTTGCTCAATGTTTTATCTTTTGCGGCACATCGATCAAACAATTCCTGATGGCTTTTTTTAAAGTTTAAAATTCTTTGCCGAATTTCACTACAATTCTTAGCGATTTTTTCCTTAACAGCTTCCTGTTCCTTTAACAAAGCTTCTGTCGCCACATCATCGAGCTGCCCCTGCTTGTAGGGTGTTCTCTTCCAAGCCCCACACAACTGCGATTTGTTCTTGGCATGATACTCTCGCACACAGGCTCGAACTTGAATGTTCAAAATTTTAGGAAGAGAGGATGTCGTTGTATAGGGGGAAGAGACAAAAGAGCTAGGTCGCGAAGGATCTGGAGAACAAGATCCTGCATCCTCTTTTTCACAAATAGCATATTCAAAGTAGTCTTGCTTACCAGTTTCTGGATCAGAGGTCGCCTCTATTTTGATACTATCATAGTCATTGATCCTCTGAGAACTCACGGAAAGAACACTCACGGAAAGACGACTGCCATCCACCTCTCCTAGCTTTTCCTGTTCTCTTGCCTTGAAGTCTTCACTAAATATAGGTCCTGCAGGATTTGTAGACTCCAAGTTCTTTGTCGCTAGTGCAGGCTCTTCAGGCTTCTTTTTTTGCCTGCAGGCAAAGGAAGAAAAAAAACATAGACCCATAAGAAGGCATAGTAAGAAAACTTTGCTAACATTTTTCACAAGCATCTTAATCCTAACTATCAGGAAGACAGCGACCAGACTTAAAGATCAGCCCCTGCGCCTGACATTTTTCATTTTTTATCTTTTCGCTATTAAGATCTGTTGTACAAACTCGCCCTTCCTCATTCCAGTAAGAACTCTTAGCTCTATTGCACTTGAGAATGTCCTCCTTCTTCTCATCCTCACAAATCTCATTTTTCCAAACCATATGAGGCTGACTTTCACAGACCTGAGCTCGCGTTTTAAGATCTTTATTGTCCCCTGTCCTCACAAAGTAGACCGGACTTTCCTCATCGATCGTTTTTTTGCAGGAAATAAAGCACAGCGGTGACAGGATACAAACCGACCAAAGAAGAGTCTGGATCAAAGGCAGACCTATCCTTGATCGCCCTAAATTCTGGCTGTCTCTTGAACATTGCATAGAGAACACTTTATGTGGAGGAACTTATGAGGTCTATTTTATCTCAGAAGAGTAGACCTCTGCAAGAAGCAGTTCTTTTTCGTGAACTTTGCTCAGAGCAAGAAACGGCTTTGCTTGGTCCAAGCTGTCTAAGTATCCTAACTCCATCATTGAGAGGAACCGAGGTGACGAAGCAATCCTTTAGAAGGAGATTGCTTCGCTTACGCTCGCAATGACGAGGTTATCATGTGAATACTTCGACAGGTTGGAGCGGAGAACGGCTAGCTCAATTTCTTTTTTTCCAAATACTTGTTAATTCCGAGTCCCAGGCTTGTCATGTTCGGGGCTAGCATTTTCTCAATCATGGGTTCAATCGCCGTCTGTACTTTCCTAGCAAGAAGCTTCGGAACGCCAGGGATCTTATCCGCAAAAATTTCAACTTCGCACGACACCACGAGTTCCATCTCCGTTTCAGACAGAAATTTGAAAGTGTTTTTCCCACTAGCTTTAAAGACTTCCTGGGACACCATAGACTCCAGAACATAAGTCACTTCATACTTAGTATCGTCCCAAGTCGCCCTGTCCTTCCAAGAAAACAATGACTCAGGGATTAGAGCTTGAATCCAACTAGGGAGTTTTACATCTGCAAACCACTGGTTTAAAATAAACGTCTTGTCTTTGCCTTGGCTCTGCTTCTCTAGGGTCTTGATCTCCTTTACACTGGGCAGATAAGAGGCCAGATCAGAGAGGTGATCTCGAACGAGATTATAAACAGTGTCACGTGGGGCGGATATTCTATCGCTATGTTCAAATTTCATTTTTGCCTCCATTATTTTTCTTTCAGGGGAACTAGCTGCCCCTCCGGAGCTAAAGTTTCCCCTGATCCTCCTTGCCTACACTCGCCCTAACTTAATAGAAGATAGGGTCCTGTGATCGGAGAGTATACGGTCTGAAAACAGAGTTCAAAGCAGAAGACTCGCAGCGGGATAAATCTTGCCAGTGTTTTTGATTTTGGAACCAATCAGGCTGAACGCTCTGAAGAGCAAAGCCAGGGCTGACAAACCGCGGACTTTCTGCAAAATGAGACGCTTTTAAAGCTATCAAAAAAGTCTCCTGCGAGGCCTGAAAAGCCCTTAAACTTTGAAAACCAGCCTGGTAGAGACTGTTGATAAAAATACAGTTATCAATATTCAAACCTCCACCCTTGGCGATGGGGCCATCAAAGACAAAAAAGCCAGATGGCTTCACATGAGAGGCCACCAGATGAAAGAACTCTACACTGTAGAGGCGAGCACTCTCTGCATCAAAGGGGTATGGGAAATCTGCATAAATAGCATCGAACTGAGCTGTACTATTTTTCAACCAAGACCAGGCATCATCTTTCTGCCAATTCAGTTTCTTATCCAAAAAAGATCCTTCATTCATCTGACTAAGGGGAGTCCGCTGGGCCATTTGGAGGATATCTTCGT
This sequence comes from Oligoflexales bacterium, assembly GCA_017985985.1. Taxonomy (GTDB): domain Bacteria; phylum Bdellovibrionota_B; class Oligoflexia; order Oligoflexales; family Bog-1112; genus JAGNWK01. The sequence goes on along the minus strand of JAGNWK010000009.1, from coordinate 48,093 downwards.
CCAGTTCAATCAGACGGAGGCTCACTATTCGTTCGCCATATTTCAAAAGCTCACGGGCCAGCAAACCGTCCCCAGCCCCAAGGATCAGAACATCTTGTGGGGGACAAACAAAATCATCTGCGCAAACTCTACGGGGTTCCACCAGCATCAAAGTGACATGAGCTAAGAACTCATGATAGGATCTCTCGCTCTCCCTCGAAAACTGAAAATGACCATTGATAAAGAGAGAAAAATTCTCAGAACTCCCTTTGCTCTTACCCTCGGACAGCAAGTTCCAACTAGGGACTTGATCGATGACCTGGTAGGGGCTCCAGGTCCGGGTTATCGAAGGCGTTTTTCTGAAAAAATCATAAAAATCGAGCAGGCCAATAGGCCCCACCTGCCAAACCTTCCCCTTTTCTAATTTAAAACTCAGTTGGTTATAATAGAAATTCTTCAAAAAAATTTGCTCTAGAACAGAATCATTTTTAAGCAAAAACAAGGAGGCAAAGGCCAAGGTACACACAACGATCGGGTAGCGCGGAACGATTCTGCAGCTATTTCTCAGTTGAAAGAAAAGACCATACGATTGAGCACAGAGAACACACCCTAAAATTCCAGTCGAAATCAGCAAGGAATAGCGGACAGACACCAGCGAAAACAAGAGCGAAGAGATCAGAGCGCCAAAGTCATAGAAAGCCAGAACGATAGCGTAATTTTTCCGAGAGTTTTCTGCTAACTTGATAAATAAACGCAGCTTCAAACCACAGACCAGTCCAATAACTGTAACCAAGCTCTGCAGACTCAGGATAAAACTAAACAGATGAAGAGGAGGCGAATTCTGTGCCTCAAGCCTAAACTCAGCAATATAAGCTCGAAACAAGATATAAAGGAGCGTAATCAGAGGAAGACTTACAAGTGTCACAAACCCTAAGATCAATTCCAAGTCCAACAGACGGGTCACATCTTCTTTCTTAGGGAGATATGGGTATAAGATAAGCCCAGCTCCAAAGCTGAGCATAAAAAGCCCTAGGGTAAGACTCTCCCAGATCACCGTCTGATCACTGATCATGATGAAGGTCTTCGCCAAGATCAACTCTATGCCTACCCCCGTAAACGAAGCTAAGAAAGCAGAGAGGAGCAGATAAGAGAAACTCATGGTTTCAAACTTTGCTTGAGAGGGAAGAGGAAATCGATCAGATGACTACGGAAAAATTCCTCCTTCCAAATAACACAGAGAGCCAAGATCACGATCAGAATAAGCAGTATATTCCAGAAGCGGTAGCTTTGAGTTTTGGAGCGAGCGAGCTGAAAAGAAAGCAGGAGAGCAGCAAAAGCATTCAGGATCCCCATGAGAGCAGAGCCTGCAATCAGACCAAGGGTCTGGTGGATAAAGAAAGGGAAGCTGACAGCCCCAGCAAAGGTCGCAATATAATCACAAGCTAAAATCTTTGAGGCCCGATCACCTTTTCTTGGCTTTACATCAGCAAGATCTAGTTCCTCAGAAGGCAAAGACTCCTTGGAGAGATCCCGAGGTTCGGTCAATTCCATCAGCAGGGGCACTTCTAGACCACTGATGCAACCTATGAGAATCACCCAAAGATGTATAAAAACACTCGACAGATAGTCAAAAGAGGCTGGGCTGAGCCCAAGCTCTTCTACGCAAGATCGCAGCAGCTCAGTCCCCCCAAACAAGGCAAAGGGGAGCACGAGCCCGATGCCAGCTAGACAGGTCTCTGCCAAAAATAGGGTTCTTAAAGCCTGCCGCGCTGGATAGAAGTGCAAGAAAAGGGAGCCCATTCCTAGAGAAAAAAGGTACAACCCTATGGTCATCGCATAGCGAACAACTGTATTTCCAAGGGCAACAGATAGACACTGAGCCAGAATGAGCTCGTAGACTATACTGCAATAGCCAACAACCGTAGCTGTAAGAAAAAGTACCACAGAAGCCTCAAGCTGTTCTGCAAGGAGGGGTAGGGGAAATTTTAGCCTCCGGGAGGGGCAGCTGGTTCCCCTAAAATTTTATTAGATCATAATGGAGAGTTTTCTCTATGACCATACTTACTGGCCATAACCTAACGAAATCATTCGGGACAGAACCCTTATTCTCTGGCCTCTCCATCGCCCTTCAGGAAAGAGACCGACTAGGAATCTTCGGGCCCAATGGATCTGGAAAATCGACCCTGCTGAAAATCCTAGCGGGGAAAATAGCCCCCGATGAAGGCTCCGTCTCACTAAGAAAAGGTTTGCGACTGGTTTATGTTGACCAGAGCTCCGTTTTTGAGAAAGAAGCCACTGTTGAGTCCACACTATTGGCAGCAACAGGCCGAGGTGCTGAACCAGAAGAACAAGAGCTGCGCGTCAAAAAGATGGCTAGCAAAGTTGGTTTTTTAGACCTGCAACAGAAGGCTCAGAGTCTCTCGGGGGGATGGAAAAAAAGACTGGGCCTGGCCTGCGCCCTGATTCAGGAACCCGACTTCCTTCTGCTTGATGAACCGACCAACCACCTCGACCTGGAAGGGATACTCTGGCTCGAGGCCCTTTTAAAAGCAGCTCCCTTTGGCTATGTCGTCATTAGCCATGATCGTTATTTTCTTGAAAACGTCAGTGATAAGACAATGGAACTCAATAGAGTTTATCCAGACGGCATGTTCGTCATCGAAGGAGGCTACTCCGATTTTCTTCTCAAAAGATCTGAATTTCTCAGTGGACAAGAACAGACTCAGAGCAGCCTAGCCAATAAAGTGAGAAGGGAGACGGAATGGCTTCGGCAAGGTGCCAAGGCGAGAACGACCAAACAAAGTGCTCGTATCAAGGCAGCAGAAGGACTCCAAACCCAACTCGTTGAACTCAACTCACGCCTACGCCAGAGTTCTGTCGATATCGAATTTCAAAGTTCGAATCGAAAAACCAAAAGACTTATCGAACTCCAATCCGTCAGCAAAGCCCTAGGCGGCAGAACTCTCTTTAGCAACTTGAACCTCACCCTCACCCAGGGATCTCGCCTAGGTCTTCTCGGCCTCAATGCGAGTGGGAAGAGCACACTGCTCAAAATCATTCAGGGGATCCTTCCCATAGATTCAGGAAAAAGAGAAAGCGCTGATAAACTCCGCATCGTTTACTTTGAACAAAATCGAGATTCCCTAGACCCCAATTTATCACTGAGAAAATCCCTGTCTCCCCATGGAGACAGTGTCCGAGTCGGAGAACGGGTCATTCATCTTGTCTCTTGGGCAAAGAAGTTTCTCTTCCGAGTTGAGCAGCTCGATGTACCTGTGGGACGACTGTCTGGGGGGGAGCAGGCCAGAGTGCTGATCGCCAAACTTATGCTTGAACCTGCAGATGTCCTCCTGCTCGATGAGCCAACGAACGACCTCGACATCCCAACCCTCGAGGTGCTCGAAGAGAGTCTGGCTGAATTTCCGGGAGCTCTAGTGCTTATCACCCACGACCGTTACATGCTCGACCGCGTTTCCAACTCACTACTTGCTCTTGACGGAGCTGGATCTGCTGAATTTTTTGCAGATTACCCCCAATGGGAGAGCAAGCAAAAGTCTCGGGCAAAGGAAAACAACCCAAAAGCAGAGTTAAAAAAAGAAGGAGGGAAATCTAGAAAAAAACTGAGCTACCTTGAACAACGTGAGTTCGAAGCGATGGAAGCCTCCATCGCCATAGCCGAAGGGAAAAGAGCCTCCAGTGAGTCCGAGTTGGAAAGACTTGCTAGCAGTCCTGCCATCGATCCGTCCCTGCTACAAGAAGCTTCTGCCTCTCTGCAAAAAGCTAACGAAGAGATCGAAAGACTTTACACCCGCTGGGTCGAACTCGAAGCAAAATGCAAATAAATATCTGAACTTGTTACAATGCAAGAGGCATGGAGACGGAACCCTTTCACTCTCGCACAAAGACTAGATTCGCTAGTTGAAAGCTCTTCCTCGTAGCCAAGACCAGAACCGATGAATGGCCCCTCTGCCCTCGCCTTATGAGATTTCCCCCTTAACCTAATGACCCTTAGTCCTGAAGAAGAGCGCATAAGGTCCCTGTTTGAATTTTGGATCGCGGAATTCATAATGCTGTCGTATCCATTGGGTAACTGCATGTGATGTTTCAGATTGAAAAGGATCTAATTCAACGACTACGAAACTGGGCTTTTCATTCTCCAGCTGGCTTATCGTGCGGGCAGTGAGTTTTTCTTGCAAGGGTCCTTCTTGTATTTTATCTCTCCACAAAACGCCTGCTACTGGACGTCTATTACTGAAGAAAAACAGACCAGGATCTATGCCCCATAGGTAGAATCGTTCGTGGGGGGAACTTATTTTTTTGATTTGCAATGCTAGTTTGCGACTATGATAGTACGCGTCCCCATATTTTCGACTTGAAATAGCATCCGCGCTCATTTGGTACCATGCTAAACTCGGATGAATGCTGAAATACAACAAGAACGCAGTGAGCATCGTGCCTATTAGCCATCTGAATCGACTCGGCAAAAAGCTCTGGACTTGACTTATCAATTCAGCGCTACTTAGAGCTAAAAAAGGTAACCAAAACTGATAGTAGTGAGGATAGAATTTACCAGGAAGAGCCACTGCAATCGGGGTAGCGATGAGATAGGCCATTAAATAGAATGAATGTTTATTTTTATACCATAGCCCAATGCAGATAGCCGATAAAGAAGCTATAAAATAAAAAACGAAATTTGCAAAAAATGAAGGAAAAAGTTGATTGAATTCAATTCCCTTACGAATATTAGATAAAACGTCTCCAGCATAATATTGCGGGTATACAAACGAACTTTGGATAAAAATATTCAATTTGCCACTAAGCCAAAAGTAGATAAAGGCGCATCCCCAGAAGATAGGAATCCCTGAAGCTAGCAAGGCATTGTGAAGAAGTAAGCGAATTTTTGATTTTCCATTATATAAATCTAGACAGATCTGAACAGTTGCAAAAGCAACGACGTAAATAAAAATGACCTGCTTTAATAAAGAAGCTATCCCAAAAATAACACTTGCAGCTAAATAATGAGCCAGCTTGCCTTGCGCAGAATTGGCACGAATAAAAAAAACGAAAGACCAGATTAAACAAGCATTTAGGAAAACTTCGGTATTGGGTTGATTCGCTTGAATATCAAAGTTGATTGAAAACAAAGTCCAAAATGTAGCAGCAGCCAGAGCAATCCATTGTTTGTGACCTAAAGCAGTGGCGGCACGATAAGATCCCAGTAGAGAAATCCAGCAAGCCAGCACATTTAAGAAAAAAATTTGCTGATATCCATAACCCACAAGCATTTCTGCCAACGCATAAATAATAAAAATTCCAGGAGGCTTATTATCCCATAGATCTGAGTAGAGACCTCTACCATAGAGCAGCTCATGCGATATGACAGCGTAAGTGCTAAGGTCTGTTTCAAAAGGCTCCCAATAAGTTGGTAGGCGCATTAGGACAGAGAGAATCATCAGAGAAAAAATTCCAAATGATGGCAAACTTACAAGTCGTTTACAGGCCGAATAGTAGAGATTCTTCTGCATTCTCGATACCACCAATTTTACTTAACAGTTTCTCTGGTACCCTACGTAATGTGTGCTAGACTTTCTCGGGCTCACCACTGCGAAAAAGATCCCTTTTTGATGGCAGACATAGCTAGTAAATACAGGAAGAGAAGACCTACGAGAGACACTAGCAAACTCAACTGCCAATTGACATCCGACAATCCCAAAAATCCGAAGCGAGAACCGTTGATCAGATGAAACAATGGATTGATCTGTGAAAGTGAGCGCCAGAAAGAAGGCAAGTGAGCTATGGTAAAGAACACTCCCCCTAAGTAGAGAAGAGGGAGAAGAATAAAACTACCGACAGCATTGAGTTGTTCAAAGTTCTTCGCCCAAAATCCGACGAACAAACCAATCTGCGCAAAGCTCAGACAACCTATCGTTAAGAAAACAACGAAAGCAAGTGGGTTCTCGATGACAAGAAAATTCCCAAACGATAAAAAATGAAAAAACTCTGATACAAAAAACACGACTACAGCAACTAGAAAGCCCCTTCCCAAAGCCCCCAGACTCAAAGCCCAGTTGATCTGAGCAAAAGACAGAGGCATGTATTTGAGATCTTGGAGGTCACCGTGGAATCTGGAAGCTACAACAGAACTTGAGATATTTTGAAAACTGTTATTGAGAGCAGACATCATGATTAAACCTGGAATAAGAAAAGCGAGATAGGGCTTACCATGATAATCGCTTAGTGAAGACCCAAGGTTAACACCAAAGATCAAGAGATAGAGAGCTGCGTTAACTAAAGGAGCTAAAACCGCCTGGATAAGAACGTGCATAAAACGAAGGAGCTCACGCCTGACAAGAGAAAAGAATGGCGTCCATTTTAATTCCCGATCTGCTCTATCTCCAAAACCTTCCATCTTCTCATCCTTTACACCTTAGCAAGGAGGGTTTGGGGAAAGCTTGCTCTGAACACATCGGCGCGCAGATGGTTCCCCCAATAAAGAGCCCCCAAAAGAATTATTCCCTAGGCTTTATCTGATACTTTTTGAGCTCACGTTCAAAACTTCTTATCTGAGCAAGAACAAGATCTCTTGTTCGAACTATCTTCGCGAGAAGTTTCTCAATAGTTTCCTTGCTGATATCTACTCGTTTGAAAGCTTCTAGAGTCGAAGAGCTACCCAGAACAACTGCTTCTTCATGACTGATAAATTCTCCGTAAGGCGAGGAGGATTGAATCTCTTCCCTGAGGAGAGCAGGCTCCAAAATCCTGTCAGAAAAAGAACTCGACAATCCTGAGACAAGCGCAGAGGCTTGTCGAGAAGCATCTTTTGTACTCTCAGCACTTCCCTTTAGAGCAGACATTTCTTGCACCAAGGTCTCTGCAACAAGATCGAGCTGCTCCTCGTGGGCATAAATCCTGTCTAAGCGAGATTGTGCTTCCTTAAAAAAAGCTCGAGCTGCTTCCGAAAGCCCATCTGGCTTGAAGAATAAGCGAGCTTGGACCACAGCTATGTGCGCGATTGTGATGGCCTTCTTAGCAGCTTGAAGATCCTTCGCAGCCTCTCGACTACACTTATCACCCCAGATCACCATGTTTAAGGCTACATCTGCTTGAGACTGAAGCTCCCTCCTCCTTTCCTCCAGTTCATGGAGGAAAGGATTAGCCCATACCTTTAAAGGTATAAAAAAAACAGCGCCTAAGAGCGCCGTTTGGAGAAGAGATGAGCAAAACCTAGGAAACCGGTGACGATTTTCTACTGTCATAAGAGATCCCTTCGTACTAAAGCTTTATAATACAAGAACTTATATATTACGAAATTCTATCTCTCACAAGACTTTTGATCCCACCTAAGGGCCAGAAAAAAGTTCTCATTACATTCATCCCTATCCTTTTCAAAACTACAAAAGTCCCTCTCCAATAGCACCATAGTCATAAAGTGTATTTGTCCTACGAGCGAGAAGATCGTCAGGCGAGATGCAAAAAAAGACCGTCAAAAAAGGCATTGTCGCTAGTGTCGCAATCAGAAAAACAAAGCTCGTTTTTTGAATGCTAGCTAAAGTAGAGCACGGAGAAACTACGGGGGGACTCTGATCAGAGAGAAAACTTGAATTTGTCAAATTAGTGTTATAGCAATATTCAATCCGCCCCTCTGGGGGATAGCGCTCCGGAAAATCGATATCCGAACATGAATATTGGTTAGGACAAAATGTGAGGGCTACCAAAGAAGCCAATCCCGATGCAAAAGAAACGACAAACACCCCAGAGCCAAAGAATGAAATTTTTTGCACGTACCGATTTTGTAAACAAAGAGACTGTCCCCATAGGGACTCCGAGTACATAGATAGTATAAGTAAGCACGAAATTATACGACGAATCACTTAAACCCCCTTGTTATCTGCCCCTTGCTGCAAGGAAGGAGCCTAGTGGAAACTGCACAGCTGGTTCCACTAGAAATTGATAATCAGTCAGTTCAAAAACATCACGGACTCGGGGGGAATAGAGCCAGAAAAATGAGCAACCAGTCCTCGTGTGATAGGATGAGAGACAGCTTCATCAACTACACGCTCTTTTTTTTCTTTTTCTTCCCTCTGCCTTGTCTCTAGAAGGGACTCCGTCTCGACACCCTCGCCCTTCTCCACAATTTTGAGTTCACCTCTGAACTCAAAATGCTCTCTCAAATCTTGAAGCATTCTCTGCTGCTCATCTCGTTCAAGCAACCTTGGACCAAAGATTCCATCTCGACTCACAGCTATCACAATTTTTTGAGCTGAGTACTGAATCAAGTGAACCTCTTCCCACTTACGAGCCTGAAGAGGCTTCTTCTTCTTCAGATCTTGGACGAGATCCTGCCAAGATTGAGGAAAGGGACTGGGACCAGCAGTCCGCACCGGCTGTGGAGAAGTCCTCGCTAAGTCTTCCCGAGGACTTGCATGCAAAGAGGGCTCAGGTTGCCGAGTCTGCCCACCTGCCATAGGAGATGGGCTCTGAGTGAACGTCGGAGATTGCACTGGTTGCGGCAACTGCCCTGAAGTCAGAGCCTCTGACCGGGACTGTTGCCCACTAGACGCATGTCCCCCGGAGCTAACACCTATGCCTGAAGTTGATACAAGCGGACCGGCCCTTCCGGCAGAAAGTCCTCCTTGTAAAAGTTCACTGAGATCCGGTAAGCCTGGATCGAGACAGCATTCCAAGCAGTAGTTTTCAAAAATATAGCGATCGAGTTCAGAGCCGCTCATTTCTTCACAGCAGCGAGTGAAGGTTCGGAACAAACGGCTCAAGGTAAGGGAGGGGGTATCGCGAACTAGTTCAGCTAAAACTTTGCCCTCTTCTTCTGCTAAACCAGAAAGGAAGTCTTTAGCCCCTTCGAAACCTAGTTCTCGAATGAGGGAAGCATTCCGAAGCGCTGAGCAGAACTGGATCACCCACGGTCCCCAGTCAACAGCAGCATCTGACAGCTTTTGAATGAAGTCGACAGCTGCAGCAGGACTCTGCTCTAACAAGGCCCGAATCAAGTCCGAACTCATTAAAGAGGATGCAGGCCCAAAAGCCGCCTGAATTGCCTCCCTGCTCACAGAACCTCCCCCAAGGGCAATCACCTGATCTAGAAAGCTCAGAGCATCCCTCATGGAACCTCGGCCCTCTCGCGCAATCAGCGGGAGTAGGGACTCCTCAAAGGGAACTTGCTCAGTTTGAAGGATAGTGCGGATCCTTCCCCTTATAGTATCTATCGACATAGGTCTTAGGTGAAACGTCAGACAGCGACCCGATATGGTCTTTGGAATTTTATGCAGTTCTGTCGTTGCAAAAACAAAAATAACCTGGGGTGGCGGTTCCTCTAAAATTTTTAGAAGGGCGTTGAAAGCACTGATGGAGAGCATGTGCACTTCATCGAGAATATAAACTTTGTAAGGAGAGCGCTGGGTCTTGTAGGTCAGAGCCTCTTTCAAAGCTCGGACTTCATCCACACTGTTATGAGAGGCCCCGTCAATCTCAACGACGTCCTCATGATAGCCCTCTGAGATCGCCTTGCAGCTATAGCACGTTCCACAGGGGGTGGGCCCCATCCCTATGTCACAGTTGAGTGCTTTCGCAAAAATACGAGCGATAGTCGTCTTACCTATCCCCCTCACGCCCGAAAAAAGAACAGCACTTGGCTCCCTCTTCAAGCTCAAAGCATTGGCTAAAGCTCTGGCTACGGGCTCCTGCCCCACTAAATCGGAAAAAGTTTTGGGACGATATTTTCTGGCTAGGGACTGATATGACAAAGGACTCTCACAAGAATGGGGTGTGGCTGAGTGGATTTCTGTGAATAAAAGTATGGAGCTGACGAGTGGAATCGAACCACCGACCTGCTGATTACGAATCAGCTGCTCTACCAACTGAGCTACGCCAGCTAAAACTCATTCTCAGATATAGCACGCCAACTTTTTTAGCAGAAAGTAAAAAACAGATAAGCTAGTGGGCTGAGGAACACCTGGTTATGGTAAGCTTCCTTAGACTCTTTTCTTGGATGAACCTGATTCAGAGCTATCCTAGACCAGAACCCTGCCAAAAGGATCACACCGTTGGTGTCTCTCTTAGTTGTAATCTCAGATCATAGCTCCGATTCGATCTCGGGCTTCTTGGGAGGGTTTTGAACTGGCTCCTCAACTCTTGCGCTAAAATGAATGAGATTGAATCCTGACAGAATTTGTTTAACTTCTTCGGAGCGAATCACTGTCCCAACTTCAGGCATTATCATTCCCATCATTCCCATCATTCCCACCATATTCGCTAGGTCATCTCTGTATTGTGACATGTCCATTGCTAATTCTAACTCTTCGTAACTGTAAGATTCTTCGGAAGCGTCCTCGGAATTGAGAATAGTAAGTTCTTCTTTATCTTGATCGACACCAACAATAATAAAATAATGGAGAATTAAACCCTTTTTGATTTTGACGATCACGGGTCGTTTAGCTTCCATCTCATCGACGATGAGATGGAGAGCCGATTCGAACTTATCCTTATATTCATGATGAATATCAAATTTCTTCTGGAATCCGTGGGCATAACGAGCAAGACATTTAGAAATAGGGCCGATGATTCCAAGCATGGAAGAAATTTTTTTTGCAAGATTAGTTTTGATGAACTTTGTTTCATCACATTGTGGAAGTCCTACGCTTTTAGGACACGAGTTAACAAACTGTGGGATATCTTCGAGCTTAGTACCGAGCATTGCTAAAGAAACGGCAACAGATCTAGGACCACAATCCCAAGACTGTACTGTGCTAAAACCGTTTTTTGCGTTTTCAATTTGCTGCCTGTCAAGATGATAAGGGTTTTGAGCGAGACCATTTTGTGTCGAACAGATAGCTATTATTAGGGCAAATAGCGTCAGTTTGCTTGTTTTGAACATACAAAAATACTCCACTTTTAAAAATTTAACTCGAAAAGTTAATGCTTTCCTATGGGAAAAATCGGCGGCACACAACATAAAAAAAGATAGCAACATAAAATCAACTAGTTGTAGGAACATCCCACAAGTCGTCTAGCTGCGTTATTTTCGTCGCTGTGCTGCTCAAGCTCTCCAGATGACAATTGGTGGATTTATTTCTTTAACCAAGATAGCAAAAACTTTGATAGGTGAAAGCACCCGAGATCTTGCTTCAAGATGAAAATATGGAGGTGTAAAAACACCTACGAACATGATTCCTTGGACTCTTCTTGAGACTCTTTTATTGGATGAACCCGAGTCAGAGCTATTCTAGACCAGAAGGCGGCACAGATCGACATTTAGCTATCAAGTGCCTCCACCCTCCTTTCCATCAGGAGTTCCAGGGGCAAAATCCACCAGTAAACGTGTCCCTGCAGTGCTACCATCACTAAGATACTGCTCCTGACCAAGAGCAGGGGTATAAGCACCAAAGTATAAATAATCTCCTACGATGGCAAAACCAGAAGGATAGGAAGAAGCAGTACCTGCAGAGATATCTTTCACACGAAGTGTCCCCTGCACTGTCCCATCACTCTGCCATAGTTCATATCCATCGAACACAGTATAGGCTGCAAAGTAAGCCTTACCCTTAAAGGACACGATCGTGTTTGCATTTAAGCCTTGCCCAAGAGGAACCGTATTAGCCGTTGTGCCATCGCTAACCCACAGAGTGTTGTTCCCATTCGTAGGTTCGTTAGCCCTAAAGTAAAGAAGAGGTCCAGTGCTCGCAAAGTAATAGATGTTAGAACCAGTGCTCGGATTTATCTCTTTCACAAGTTCAGTTGTTACACCGTCGCTCCTCCAAAGTTCAAAATTAGTAGAATCAAGACCACCTGAGAAATAAAGTTTATTTTGAAAATTAAACAAAGTATTAGCTAAAACATTAAGCCCAGCTGACAGAACAGGTCCTGTTCCTAAATCTGTTCCATCTGTCTTCCATAACTGATTACTGTTGGCTATAAAATAAAGTTTGCTTCCAACAAGGGTAAAACCATAGGGATTTGAGTTCCCCGTCACACTTGCCAAATCCTTGACTGATTTTGTCCCTGCTCCCGTACCATCTGATACCCACAGGACCTGATACCCACTTGTTCCCTCTTTACCACTAAAATACAATCGATCATTAAAGACAGCTAATTCTCCTGTGACAGACACATTCGCATTCACATTTCTTGTATTCCCTGCTGTCCCATCTGTAGCCCACAACTGTGTCCTATGAACACCCCCTACGATACCATCTGTCGCAAAGAAAAGTTGGCTACCCACCTTGTAAAAAATACTTAACCATTGATAAGGAACTGTACTCGTACTAGCCCCTAAGTTCGTCAATAGATGGGTTCCAGAAATGCTACCATCACTGGTCCAGAGTTCTTTTTGATAGGTCGTCGTGTTCGTCGTGTTCGTCGTACATATAGGCGTAAAAGGAGCGATCGGCATAGGCACACACGTCATTGTGGTTACCGGGGTCACAAGTTTGTGATCCACGATAAAATATTCTAAGCCATTAAAGTTTGCTGAATATTGATTGGAGTAATTCTTTGCATCCCATCCATAGTTGGGAGTGTAGTCCTCGCCCGTCAAGGCATAGGTGCCAGATGGAGTTCCATCCGTCCTCACCAAGGTTTGATAATAGGTATTCGCATTCGCTGCAGTGGGACTATTTCCTATGAAGAAATATTGGTTATTTCCGTAGCGATCCTTCGTTGCATTATAATTAGCCAGCACATCAGCGCTGGTCCCATTATCATAAAAACGCACTGAGCCCATCTGCCCCTGCCAAGCTGTGCCCCCGCTATAAGTTGCTTTCCCTAAAGTTAAAGAATTAGTACTGCCAGCAAAAGACCCCGTAGCAGCGAAAGAGCAGACTTGAGTTCCGTTGATAAATCCTTTGATATTTTGGCTAGTGTAGTCGAATATCCCAGCAATGTTTTGCCAAGTATTGTTCGCTACAGGAAACTCACAAAGCTTAGCCCCAAGTCCTGTTCCCTTGCCAGCAGAGTAGTGCACTGCGATAACACCTGGTGAAAGCGCTGAATTATATATTGCGACTTCATCAAGACTCCCTATCCAGTTTAAACCCCAACTTCCACCGGAAAAAAAGATATTATTTGAGCTTGGATTTCTGTAAGCGGTCACACCAAAAAGAACCCCATCAATGTAGAGTTTGCTGTTTGAATTTTGATCTATCACTGTCACATAATGATGATAATTACCATCGCCTAAGAAGCTTGGCATTGGTAATTCTATGGCCGGATCCATTCGATAGGCTCCCACCTGACCATCCCACATATTGAGAGCAATCTGATTACCGGAGAAATAGAGATCAGGACCAGAAGATTCCCCATTCAAGGTCCAAAGCATAGCCTCACCTGGCGTTGAATTTGATTTTGCCCAAACCTCGATAGTTGCACTTGCTCCAATAGCTACGTTTGAACTAACAAAATATGATCCGTTAGCAAAGGAAATCCCCGTATCACTACTTCCAAACAAAGCACCAGGCTGACCATAAGTGACGGACCCTACCACTGTTCCTGTAGCATTGTTACCGCTACTGTCATTAATCGTTGTTCCTGACGCTTCTCCAAATCTCCAGTAAGCAATCGGATGACTTCCTAGTACTTGCGTTACATACTCTGGTGAACCTGGCGGTTGTCCATTTCCTAACATGATGGCATACATGCCACCACCGTTTGGGGAAGCCCTTAGTGTAAGACCATGACCTGCACTGTCACCATTGCTTAAGACCACATCAGTCGTTCGATTACTTATAGGTTTAATCCAGGTCTCAAACATCATGTTCGTTTGTGAATTTAAAACATTACCGGCATCCACGTACTCAAGACTGTTCTCAAAGCTAAGAGCATGAGGATCGCCAGTACTGCCGTCACCTACCCAATTTTGGGTGTTTGGAAAATTATAAAGGGTAGCCGTCTGAGAAGAAACTAGGTCTTTCCAACCAGGAATAAAATTGGCACCAGATTGTCCAGGTTGAGTCATTCTCGCAAAGTTGGCTTCCAGATTTAAAAGCAAACCGCTTGACTTATAATTTTCTCGAATATCGAAAAGAGCAGTTCTTTGATGCGTGGATTGAGATAAAAATCCAGAGACTGTAATGGCATAAGCGCCACGAGCACTTGTGTTGGGTGTCCAAGAGAAAACCCCATTTAATGAGCCAAAGGAAACAGATCCTGGTAGACCATTGCAGTTAAAAGACTGCGGTGGAGACTGAATAGAAGTCGCTAGACAGGAATAAGTAACCCCAACATCATCGCCTCTTAGCACATTGTTGAAGTCATAAGTCACATTTGAGTTTTGATTGACAAAGTTACTGGGAAAAACCCGGTCAAAAAAGATATCAGAGAGAACGATGCCAGCTACCGTTGGCGTGTTTATAACTGGCGTTTGACCTGTTGTATTTATGCTGGTACTCGTGTTGGCTATCGTCGCAGTATTCGTGTTGCCCGCAACCACGCTCACGTTAGAATTGGTCGTCGTACTGGTAGCAACACTAGCAGATACGACAACTATAGGAACGCGATCCTGCTCACACAGAGTCTTGCCATCTACATCTCCTTGTGTCCAAATAATTTGCTTATTGTCTTGAAATGGTCGATTTTTAGGACAGGAAACAGCTCCTGAATCAACTTTGACAGGCACACACGATGTAGCTCCATCCGCATTTGCATTCGCTAAGTAATCAGCAATAGATAGGTCATCAGAAAATTTACTACACGATGGGTAACGCTCCACTGCAGCGGTTTTGGCTGCTTGATTGATCGTTTCATTAATTTTTGTCAGAAAATCAGAAGCGACAACTAATCCAGACGAACTGACCACTTCCGTTATAGCGCTCTGTGTAAAGGATGTGGCATCACTGGTAACACTTGAACCAAATTTTCCGGTATTAGCCACCACACCGCTCCCAATTTGCTCAATCGTCTTACCAAAATCGAGATTACTTCCCCCTGATTTGATTTCAATCGCAGCAGCCGACATCATAGCGCTCGTAACGCTCTTTATCATCGACAGAACTAATTCAGGATGATCTGCACTTTGCGAAGAAATTAAATCCCCTACGATGTTACCCAATAAAGACGACCTATTCTCAGAAGATAAACCAAGGTCACTGCTTGCACTGACCGCTGTACCTGCCGCACTGCTTGTCGCCTGATTTTTTTGTTCTGGAGTGAGTTCGACTGTATTGATATATTCAAAAGCAGCTACCGCTGTAGCTCTCGAAACAGTCGCCATTTGTTCTGTAGGAACTCCAGCATCTTTGAATCCCGTAAAGGCTCCCGTAAGAAGAGCTCCTGTTGCTAACCCAATTTCTTCCTTACTAAACCCTATCTCCTCAATCTTACTTGCCGCTTCCTTTAACATACTACCGACTAAACTAGAGACATCGACGTTTTTAATGTCTGTTGTCTTTAAAGATTCCATGGCTGATTTTTGAATAAATTGAGCTAGATCGGCAGTTGCTGCTACAGATGTTTTGGGGAAGACCTCTTTATTAGATAGAGACTGCATCAGTCCGCCATTCACGGTTCCCGCTATAGTAAGCAGAGGGGATGCGTCTGAAGACACAGAATTGGGATCGGTCTGAACGCCCGTTCCTGTACTTGTTTCCGTGCTCTCACTAAGAGCTAAGGTTGGTTCTGCTATAATAAGGGCATTAACGCGCGCCTCCACTTTTGACTTTGCCGTACTGATCACAAAGTCGACTTGGTTCTGCGTCAGGTTGACATTTTTTGCTAAACTTACTTTAACATCAGCAAGCATGTCATTCCCGATGAGCAAGGCTTTCACATGAAAAGCAGAGCGAGCATTTGCAGGAACAACCTTGACATCAGCTATTTGAGCATTCTGCCTAGACAGTACCGATGAACCTGAAGGAAGAAATGGTGCTTCACAAGCAGAACACAAAACAAAGGAGAGAATAAGCAAGCTGTAAGAGTTCGCAAATTTCATTTTAAAACCCCCAAGGAACATAAGTCTCAGAAATAGCTATGCGCACCCGCACCTACCTTCTCGGAGGTTTTTGTAAAAGCATCAATATCGATTGTTAAAATATGTAAAAACAGATGGATACATCCGAATAGAACCTTTGACATCAGGGCAGAATGAAGCCAAAGTCATCCCTTGCTTTATAATAAAGAAAGTAGGCCTTCCATTTTTGAACACTTTGTGGATAAACCAATGTCAATTAAACATCCTTCTTCGTCATTTCAAAAAAGATGGGAAATTTTTGTCCTGTTCTTGACCCTCTATAATGTATTTTGTATCCCTCTCAGACTCTGCTTCCCCATAGATATCCCTAACTACATTTATATCTGTGATTATGTTTTTGACGCTTTGCTTATCGTGCACATTTACATGCATTTCTTCAAATTTAGGAACCACGAAGGCTTACTCATCACTGACCCAAAGATCATCAAAGAGCATTACATGAAAGGATGGTTTCTGATTGATTTTTGTGCCAGTTTTCCTCTGGATGTCATCGCACTCCTGGTCATCCGCAGCGGATATGTGCCCGATATAGGCCTTGAAATTTTAGTTTACTTCCGTATCCCGCGATTACTCTGGTCCCTTCATATTCTTGAAATCTTCCAAAATTTAGAAAAAAACATCCAACTGAGCCCTGGATATATTCGCTTATTAAAACTTACTCTGGCCGTTTTTATCAACACCCACTGGTTAGGTTGCTTTTTCTTCTATGTTGGATCCATTGAACCGGCAGATCAATCCTGGCTCCATCACCAAAGCCTCGAATTTTCTACTATTTTTTCACAGTATCTTCACTCTATCTACTGGGCTTTGACCACCATGGCTACAGTCGGGTACGGTGACATCATCCCCCGAACCAATTTAGAAATTATCTATGTTTTATTTGCTGAATTCATCGGAGTCAGTACGTTTGCGTATATCGTAGGAAATATTGCCATGCTCGTTTCAAACTTGGATGCAAGGGCAGAAGCCTATAGGCAAAAAATGGACTCTGTTAACAATTTTCTACGCTTTCGAGAGATCCCTGCTCCCCTTAAAGATCGAGTAAAAAGCTACTACGACTATCTCTGGTCTCGTAACAAAGGGATTAAAGAAGAAGAAATACTTAGCGACCTACCTTCCGCACTAAGAACAGAAGTTTCCCTTTATTTATATCGAGATGTTCTTGCAAAAGTTCCTATTTTTCAAAAGGCAGATAAGATTTTTCTCAACGCCCTTGTAAAGATTTTGAAACCAGTTGTCTTTTCACCAGGTGATTACATCATTGTTCAAGGAGAAATTGGAAAAGAGATGTACTTCATCAGTAGCGGGCAAGTGGAGGTCTGTTCAGCAAACGGTGACCAAATCTATGCAACTTTACATGGCGGAGACTTTTTTGGAGAAGTCGCTCTTTTATTCGCTGAAAAAAGAACTGCTTCTATTCGTTCCGTCAATTTTTGTGATCTCTTCTGTCTTACAAGAGATGATCTTGAAGCAGTTCTTAAGGATTACCCTGAAATCGCTACGCTCATGAAAAAGACGGCCCAAGAGCGCTATAAGAAAAATCAATAAAGAGCGGCAACTTCTCCCTCCAACCGAAAGCAACCTTGCTCAAATTATTCTTAAGTATTATTATCTTATATTGAACTTTCTTTTTCTGGGGGAACCAGCTGCGCAGTTTTCCCAGACCCCTCCCTCCTTGCCAGCACAGTTTAGGGACCCTCCATGAAAAAGTTGGTCGAGTTTGTTTATTTCAATGTGGTTTATGCACTTGTTTATCTTCTCTTCGCTAGTTATCGGATAAAGCAAGTTCATGAGATCAATCGTAAGCTATGCCGTGAGCGTCATCCCAAAGGTGCTTATATTTTGACGTGCTGGCATGAGCACTTCATCCCCATACTCGTGGCCCAAAGAGGGCACATGTTCTGCCCTATAGTGAGCCGCTCTTCCATGGGACGTCTGATTGGACACATCATGAAACGCTATGGCTTCTTCCCTATTTTTGGGAGTCAAAAACGAAATGGTGTCGACAAAGGTGGAAAGGACGCTCGAGATAAGTTAAACGATCAACTTACTCTAGGGTTTGCCTCTGCCTTTACCGTCGATGGTTCGATAGGACCGCGACGGGTTGTAAAACCTGGGGCTATCGATCTTGCTAGGCGCAGCCAAGCTGCCATTTTGCCCGTAGCGGCTGTCGCTGATCGTTTCTGGGAATTCAACACCTGGGATAGATTAAAAATCCCCAAACCCTTTGCCCGCATCACTGTCTCTTATGGGGAAGCTCTACTCGTACCTGATATCGAAAACATGAATTTTCTCAGCTATCAAGAACAGACAGCCCAGGCGATCAACTCACAAGAGGGAATAGCACACAGCCACCTTCTCGACTGGACCCTCAGCAAGTGGGGGTCTGGTGAAACTTTAGCCTCCGAAGGGGTAGCCGGTTCCCCAAACAAAGAAATCTAGCAACCATCCACAAGTCCTATAGTAAGGCATTGAGGAGCTAGCAGCGCCGTTTACTTGCTGGTAAATGAGCAGCGCAGCGACGAAAATACGCAGCTAGACGACTTGTGGGATGCTTCCTAATTTCGATACTGATAAAGAATATATCGATAGTCAGCCAAAGATTTAATCCCTTGAGAGTTCAAAAACGAATCCATAAAACCATTTTTTTCTATAACAATAGCAAAAAGAGTTAATCCCTCCCGCTCGGGAGGAGTTGCTTGTGGATCTACTAGTGATCGGTACAGAAAGTAAGCACCAGCATTTTTGGGAACATCCTCTGTGCGGTTGATTTTCATCACGAATTTATTTCCTGATCCTGTACTACTCGAGTTTGGACTCCAAGTAGCAGCCGGAGGTGGCCTAGCTATCAATCCTTTTCCCGGTGGCGTTGAACCACGTACAAGCCCGAAAGAAGTAGGGACATCGACGATAAACAGGCCACTGGCCTGGAGCCTCTCGACAAGTTCTGCTTCTTCGATAGCCGAAAGACGGACTTTTTCGATAGCCGCAGAAGGCTTAGGCTTAAACTCAGGATAGGACTCTCCTTCGCTTTCTATCGCTATATTCTCACTGTTTGGATCAGAAGAAACAGCCTTTTCTTTTTTAACTTTTTGCGTCTCATCTGTTTTAGTTTCACTCGTCGACATCGTAAAAACTCTGAGCCCCTGATCTTCATCTCGGGAAGGGACCTGAGCTTTCTCCTTGCAAGCAAGCAAGCAAGATACTGACACCAAAAAAATAAGAACTTTTTTAAAGAGTGACATACAAAATTTCCTTCCTAGCGAAGATGAATCAGGGGAAACTTTAAGCTCCGAAGGCAGCAGGTTCCCCGGCAAGTAGTTACTTTCCCTAAAACAGCTCCGAAATTCGATGCAGACTAGAGTAAGGTTCATGTCTGAGTCTTTTAAGCTCTTTAGAGATGAGAGCCTTTGCTGGAGCCAGCTGTTTTAATTCTGCTACAGCATATTCGAATTCGAGAGTCTCAGAACTATCTGGTTGCAGATGGAGGGACTTCTTACTAACAGTTCTCACTTCACTCGATCGAGAAGACAGGTACTGAGCAAGAGCATAATCCCCGGAGATCAAGGTCATGGTCTTTACCCTATTCGCTTGAATATCAAAAGATGCTCCTAGAAAAGGTGCATGCAGACCTTCCATGCGAACCAAATCCGTAAAGAAAGCAGGTTTGTATGTCGGAGTTGGGATAAGTATAACCCTGCTCGTGGAAAGGATCAGGTTCTTTTTATGGGAAGGAAGCTGGTATCTCAGACCATCTGCATCTTCTAGACTAAGTTCCACCTCACCATGTATCCCGTTCATATAAAGAATAGGAACATCACTTAAGCTCTCTAAAAAGGGATAGGCTTGGCCCTTCTCATAAAGCATAACTTCTTTTTTACCAAGACACTCCCACTCCCAGTAGCCACAATCGAGTTTCACCTGCACGCTATTCATCTGTATATTGGTGACAGAATTAGCTTCGACTTGAATCCGAGAAGGTTTCAGATAGCCGTCAAAAAGAAGCTGTATCTCTCCTGGTAAGACAGGGTAGCCCTGATTGATATCAAACTGCTGCTGTTCCAAAGTTTCTATAGAGTAAGGCCTGCCCTTGATACTTGCATAAGCACTAAGATCAACCCCTTCCTGACTGAACACCTTTAAGACAGCTGGCGATAGACTGACCATGTCCCCTTCCTTTAAAACCAGCTGCTGTGAAGTCCCATTCACACTGACTCGATAGGGTCCGGGGAGAAAGAATTGCCAACGCCCAAATTCCTGCCTCTGAGTAATAGCAAGATATTCTGTCTCAGGGGAAACAAAGTAAAAAGGTTGAGTCAATTCGTTGGAAATCTTTGAAACTTGGATAGCTGAAAGCATCACCTTTATCCGTTTCGACTCCGTCCCCCCTTTGAATGGTATCAAATCTACTTTAAAAGGCTTCATCCCGACCAGAAAATCTCGTTCTGTTCCAAAAACTGTGAGTCGAAATCGATTATTGAGAGACTGTCTCGACTGGGTTTTCTCATAACGACTGCACTGAATGGTGAAGACATCCTCGGGGTCTGGAGGTCTTGGGGTTTCAAATTCGATGGTGTGCGTCACGAGATTCGTCGTTCGATCTCGTGAAACAAGCACGACTTGATGGGAGCAGTCTGCCAGAACTAGGTAAGTCCCTGCATCCAGATTTAGGTCCTGATTGTATCGCCCCTCCTGAACCGATACAAACTGCAAGGTTGAATCCCCGATAATTCGATAAAGTTCAAACGAACCAGGAAAAACAGCCTTGACATGCAAAGTACCGGTGGAGCTCGAGTCTACACAGGCCGTTAGACTTATCCAGAAAAATCCCATTCCTATCTTCAGGAATGGAAGAGAGTTTTTGAACCATATCTTCAATTTTAAAAGGGCCAGAGCCCAGCTGCTCAATCGATACAAAAGAAACATCCCCTACCAAAAAAACTGTCACCCCGAAGCCATAGAAAAGTATACCTGAACACGAAACATCCCGCTGCAACAATGCAGGGCGCCACCACCAAAATTCGGGCTCAAATTTTTTAGGAGGCTAAGTGGCTTATACCAGCCCTATGCTCTTGCGACAGCTTAATTTTTCTTGCCTCCTGACTTGAAATCACCGTTTCCTTCCGTGTGGAGGATGGAATCACCGCAATCCTTGGATGGCAATTAAGAATCCAACTGAGAGCAACCTGGTAAGGCGAACAAGCATACTGAATGGCTATCTCATTCAATAATGTTACCTGACTGGTTTTTTGGTACTGACTTCCACCCACAGGGCTATAAGCGAGATAAGTAAGATCTTGCTGCCCACACAAGTCCAAAACTCCATTGCTAAGATCTCTCTGCACAAATGGATTTAGTTTATTTTGTACGGCCTCAATTCGGCCAAGGGCTAAAACATCTTTTATCTGCTGACTGCTCACATTGGACAAACCAATATGCTTGATCTTACCTTCTTTTTGTAGGCGGAACAGCTCACCAACCGTCTCCGTCAAGGGGATTTTCGAGTCGACACCATGTACCTGATAGAGATCAATCGCTTCGACGCCAAGATCTTTTAAACTTTGTTCACAGGATTTGCGCATATGAGCTGGACTGCCATCGGCCTGCCAAGATCCACCCGGACGTTTCATGATTCCCTTTGTTGCAACGATGACCTGATCCCGCTTGCTTGGGGCAAGATTTTTCAAAGCATCCCGAACAATACGTTCCCCATACCCAAGCTCAGTGTCGTCATAGCAATAAACATTGGCTGTATCGATAAAATTAATCCCCTGCTCTACAGCCCAATGGATCAAAGCGACCGCATCTTTTGTCGAAAGTCTATCCTTCCCCCCAGAAATATGCCTATCTGCTAAAGCATAGACACCTAAACCGATCGGATTAAAAATTTTTCCAGTTTTTCCTAAGTTCATATCTTCAAATTTCTCCAATAAGCAATTGAAATTCATTTCTATAAATGTTAATGCTTAATACTATCAAATCCAGATCATACCAGATCATAAAAGACATAGACAACGACAACAAAGACACAAATAAGAGGCCTATATGTCGAAAGTCTGTCGCACAAGACTGCTCTTTAGCTTTGCTGTTCTCTTAGCCACAGCCTCTGCAGCACTCGCCTCGAATCTCGATCAATATTATTGGGAACAACGAGAGCAGGCTCTCACCCTCAAATACACCGCTCCTGACAACCTTACAAAAAAGGTCGAACTCAACATCCGGCGTATCAAGAGAGAGGGAGCCCCACCCGTCATTATTTCTCATGCAGTTGTTCTCAGTAATATAGCCATGAGAGGTCTCGGACATCTGCTGTGGGAAAGAGGCTATGATGTATGGATGCCCAACACGCGAGGACATGGGTCCGGAGCAGAGCTTTCAAAGGTAGAGCCTTATACTACGGGGGACTATGGTTTTGACAATATAGTGACCGAGGATTGGCCTCAATTGCTCAAACATGTTTATGGCGAAACAAGTAAAAAAGTCAGCATCATTGGATATTCTATGGGGGGAATGAGTTGGGAACAATTCTTGAGTGGAGTGTACAAAGAACATGGAAGGATTAACCAAAGCGATGATTTAGCTCGAAGCTATACCGAATGGGTCAACGGTTTTATAGGCATTGTGGTCCCCCCTGATTTTGAAAAAACAAGCCCAACAGTTAAAGACCTACTACCTCTTTTACCGTGCATGGATAAATCCTTTTTTATCCCTTTAACAGTTGGGCCCAGTAATTTTTTATGCTTTAGAATCAAAAGCTTAATGCGAAACATCGTTATGGGATTTGCTGCAAACCAAACATATACTTGGCTCCCAAAAGGTATCATCGAGCTTGAACAACTCGATCTAGCAAAGCAGGACTACCGAGACTTCGTCTTGACTCGCGTTTCATCCCCCCACACAGACTATATCCAGGACTTCCTCCGATGGTTCAAAACAGACTATCTTTCAAAAGATGGCCACGTTAATTACGGCTTAAATAAAAAAATTTTTGTACCGACGCTACAAATCGTCGCAACAAAAGACTCTCTTGCTCCAGCAGATCAAATTATAGAAAAGACCAAACTCTTCCCCAATAATGCTAGAGTGCAAATCTTAAAGATGGAAGGATTTGCTCATATCGATATCTCGATGAGAAAAGGCGTCCAAGCCATGAGTGAACCTATTCTGCATTTTTTAGAGAGCCTCACACCTGGCCATTAAGCAAGAACCTGACGTAGCCAGGCTAAGGCTTAATTTTTCGGTTCTTCATAGCACTCAAATAGTTGATGAGCTCGTCGATTTGCCCACTTGGGTCAGACTCATCTCTGAATTGGGCTGGCATTTTACTTCCATATCGAACAGAAGAAGGATCCTTGATCCACTGCCGCAAATAGACTGGTTGTATCATTTCTACCGCATTGACGGGGTAGTTCAACTCTACACCTGTCTTGCTCCCACCTTCCCCATTGATGGTATGGCAACTCATGCAACGCTTCCGAAAGGTGTGGAAACCCTTTTGCACCGAATCGGAAGAACCTGGAGGTGGCGCCATCTTTGGAAATCGCTCTGCAAAAGAAATAAGATCAAGCCCAACGACCTGATAAGGCCAAATTGAAGCTCCCTCTTTTTTTATATCTTCAGACTTCAGATTGTCCCAGATAAGATAAAGCGGACCTAAGGCCACCTTTTCGTTGTTTTGTAATACATTTGTTATCGAAAAATCGTTGCGCTCCTTTATAGAAAAAGCAAGGAAACTTTGGTGCCCTTTGAAAAGATAAGAGGGTACGGAGGGCTGGTAGCCATCGCTGCAGGTAAAAAGAATTTCTTCCTGCTCTGCCCATTGAGGTCCAAAAATTTTTTTAAGGAGAGAGGCAGCCTCAAACGCGCTGTAAGTTATGATCTTTTTCTCATGCGGTTCAAAGACTTGTATATCCTTTATCGGGAATTTTTTTTTCAACTCTTCGACACTGTACTCCTGAACAAGCTCTCCCTTCTTCTTAAAACTTATATTTTGAGACTGTGCTTTTGAACACACTAAGCAGACCGTCATCAGTATCCCAAAAAAAATGACACTTAAGCCAGTCTTTTGACGGCTACTCCTCATCTTTTTTCCCATCTCCTCTTCTCCTCTTTTTCTGAAACAAGTTGATCTTTTAACAAAAAGATGAAGATTCCTATTAGCAATAAGCGTCATTCTTCACAATTCATTTTTATAAAAAATATTGGCATTGTTTTTGATATGTCTTCCTATGTGATATGCCTTCGTTTGTTCTATCCAGGATTCTATTGAGGGAGACCCCATGGCTGATAAAAAAGAAGAAGAGCCTAAGGAAAAAGAGGAAGAAAAACCTGATGAAGGCAAGTCGAAGAAGAAAAAAATCATTTTGATTATATTGATTGTTCTTATCTTGACTCTCGTAGGAGCAGGGCTTGCTTTTTTCCTGATGCGAAAGCCCGTGACCATGAATCATGAGCCGAATGAAGCAAGCGGACAAGCTTCAGCAGAGGAAGGCGGCGCTCACAAAGCAGGAGCCGAGGAAAAGGAAGGTGGACATGGAGCCGAAAAAGGTAAAGAGCATGGAGCAGAGGAGAAGAAAGATGAGCATGGAGCAGGTGATAAAAAGGGAGCTCACGAAGAAGGAAAAGCCGGTAGCAACAGTAAAGGATCAGAAAACTCTATCAATGTCGGAACGACCTTTAACTTTGCTCCTTTTCACTTAAATCTCGGAAATCCTCTTGAGAATCGATATATCCGCTTAGAAATAGCTTTGGAATACAAGAGTGGACAGGACCAGCTTAAAGAAATTGAAGCGAGAAAGCCACAACTCAGGGATGCCATCCTGTCTGTTGTCAGCCGAAAAAGTAGAGAGTTCTTACTCGGACCAGATGGAAAAGACCAACTTCGTCTAGAGCTCCTCAATAAAGTCAATCAATACATGGATCGAAAGGTCGAAGCTGTTTATATCACAGATATCATCATTGAGTAGTCTACACATTTTGTAAGGAAAAACGTCATGGCTGATCAAGAAGGCACAAGCTCGGAAGATTTTGAACTCGGGTCCGACTTTGACCAGGCTCTTGCTGATGCAACATCTATGAAGGGTGGAAAAAAGGGGGATTCAAACTCTTCATCTGGGTCAAGTGATTCTTCGGATCGAATTTCGAGAACAGATTTTTCTAAATTAAAAATGATACTCGACATTCCCCTGAAAGTTTCTGTCGAATTAGGGCGTACAAAAATGCTAGTGAATGACCTGCTCCAACTTGGACAAGGTTCTGTGATCGAATTAGACAAGATAGCAGGTGAACCCATGGAAATTCTTATTAACGACAAACTTGTTGCCATGGGCGAAGTTGTCGTAGTGAACGAAAAGTTTGGCGTGAGACTCACAGACGTCGTGTCACAGTTCGGACTCGGAGACTTGGATAAATTATCCGTTTCTTGATGTTTCTTATGGAGATTCGATGATGAAAGAGAGTTCCCTTTTTTTACTGCGAATCATAGGCATGGTCCTCCTCCTGTCTTCGAGTAAGATACAAGCCGAAGATGGCCCACCCATTCTCCAGAATATAAGTGGGGAAAAAACAAAGAATACGACTTTTGTTTATATTTATTTTGACAAAACTCCATCTGCGGAAGACATGCAAATCGAACAGCAAAAAGGCTTTGTCCAGATTAATTTGCATAAAACAATCCTAGCTAACTCAGGTTCTTTTTATGATATAGAAAGTCCGTACATTGAAAAAGTGGCCACCTTCCAGACCTCTCCCCTCGACACAAAGATACGTCTGTTTTTATCCAGCGGTCTAGAAATTGCTGAGGGAGCTGTCTCTCATACTATAGAAGATCAAAAAATATCGATCGCTCTTGATCATCGACTCGTTCGCTTAAAAGAAGCTCCCCCTCAACTTGCACATGTAGAAAAAGATAGATTTCATCTAGCCTCAAACTCAACGCTGAATTCGCCAGTTTTAACTGCTGAAAACATGGATGCAGATCGCGAAGAAGCTATGAGCGTAAATCCTATTAAAAATATCAAGGTATCTCTCCAAGAAGAGGATAACCTTTCGTCAAAAAGCGATTTCAAAATAAATCCTATGGGAAACGGTCTGGAATATCTACAACGACTGTCGATTTTCTTTGGTCTTCTGTGTCTCATGATTTTCTTCTTTTATAAGATGAGGGGCACAAAAATCGCGAAAAAATTTCAGTTAAAACATGACGATGCTTTCCCTCTTGAGATCATTGGTAAGATTCATCTTTCTCCAAAGGTCAGGCTTCTTGCTATACAAGCTGGAGATGAGAAATTTTTAATATCTGTTGCCGCAGATGAGGCTCATCTGGTCTCTCGACTAGGAGAAAAATCCGTGGTTTCACTCCCCATGCCAGTGCGGGCCCAGGAAGCTTATGTTTCAAACAGGAATATAGAGGCCAGCCCTCACGAAATACCAAGGATGAAGTCTGGGGAACAAGAAAAAGTGAAACCGAAGCCCAATCGACCTATCTATGAAGAAACAGCACAGATGAAGGCTAAATTTCTCGATAATTTAAAAGAAAGTTTAAGACAAAGAAAGCAAAGTGATGAAGATGAAATGAAAGATTCACAGAAGAATTCATCGAGATCCGAATCAAAAAGAGTCAGCTACGCCATTACAGACGAAGGAGTTGAGGATAGAAGTGGCAAATCAGAAATCGATAAAATGAAAAAAAGACAGGCCAGTGAAGAGTTGTCCAAAAAAATAAAAGAAAAGCTGCAGTTTGTGAATAAAGCAGGATGAAACATTGAAAAAATTTTTATCTAGAAATGATGTCATCTTACTCTCTATCGCCATACTCGCAATCATCCCTTGCGATCTTTTTGCGGCAGCAGCTGACATTAAAAATTCTGCCTTCATGGAATTTAGTCTCAAGCAAGTCGAAAATCCAGACGAGTTTGTACCCGCCTTAAAAATATTAAGTCTACTGACTATATTGTCTATAGCACCCGCAATTTTGCTGATGATGACCTCTTTTACAAGAATTCTTATAGTCTTAGGCTTTGTTCGTCATGCTCTCGGAACACAAACCATGCCACCCAATCAAGTCATCGTAGGACTGTCTCTTTTTCTCACTTTTTTTACAATGAGTCCCATGCTTGGCAAGATAGAAGAAAAGGCGATCACACCTTATATCGAAAAGCAAATAGATCAAAAAGAGGCTCTCACCAATATCCTTGAACCTATACGTAGTTTTATGATGAAAGAGACAAGGCAGGAGGATCTGTCTTTGTTCCTAAATATCTCGAATTCACCAAAACCAGAAACAGAAGCAGACATTCCTTTTTCTGTTTTGATGCCATCTTTTATGATCAGTGAACTTAAGACCGCCTTTCAGATCGGATTTTTGATTTATATACCTTTCTTGATTATCGACATGGTGATCTCTTCTGTTTTGATGGCGATGGGCATGATGATGCTCCCCCCTACGGTGGTTTCTCTGCCTTTTAAATTGATACTTTTCATCCTTGTTGATGGTTGGACCTTAATTATTTCATCTCTAGTTAAAAGTTTTCAGATTTTTGGAGGCTGAGTTATGAGCCATAATGCTGTTATTGATTTGATCGTCGAGTCGCTTTTTGTCGCTATGAAGATATCCGCACCAGCTCTCCTATCTATCATGGTGGCAGGTATCCTCATTTCCTTGTTACAGGCTGCGACCCAAATCAACGAACAGACTCTGTCTTTTATCCCAAAAATCATCGCTATGACTTTGGCTCTTATCTTTTCAGGCTCATGGATCTTGCAGACTATGGTTTACTTCACTTCAAAAATTTTAATGAGCATAGCACTGGTTACAAAATAATGAGTTTTACCTTAGATCTCAAAACACTAGCTCATTTGAGTCTGATTTTTATCAGAATCAGTTGCATTTTAACGATGCTGCCCTTGTTTGGTGAAGATACAACCCCTCTACGCGTGAGATTATTTTTTTCATTAGCTATCTTGTTTGCTCTCTACCCCACTGTTCCTCTCTCTTTTAGTGAGAACAACGGGACCCTACATTTTGGTAGGATATTTTTTTCTGAAATTATCATCGGCCTTGGTTTTGGCTTCATGTCAAAGCTCCTTCTCGAAGCACTCAGCATGTCGTCCCAGCTCGTCGGTCACCAGATGGGTTTTGCGACTGTAAATGCCATCTTTTCCAGTGATGATCCTCAGGTCAGTTCGTTCATGCTCCTAAATAAAACTGTGATTTTGATTATTTTTTTAACACTCAATTTCCATCATGTCTTTATTCAAGCCATTCATCAAAGCTTTTCGGTGGTCCCTATTGGATCCGCTCATCTCAGTCAGGAATTTCTTTTGTTTCTCTTAAAAAATTTGAGGCATATTTTTTTAGTTTCCTTACAGTTTAGTGCGCCTATCTTGATCTCGGTTTTATTCGCAACCTCGGTACTTGGTCTTTTGGCCAAAGTATTTCCACAGATCAATATTTTTTCACTTAGTTTTCCAATTAATTTCTTTGTAGGCTTAATTGTATATGTGGGATCATTACGCTTTTTCCCATCTTGGATCGCTAGATTTTACTCTGATCATCTTAATCTTATCTTTGAAACAGCAAGGAGCTTAGTCATCTATGGCTCTTGACGATGATGATGCCTCCGAACGCAGCGAACTCCCGACCGACGAGAGGAGGGAGAAATTTCGAGAAAGAGGGGACGTTCCTCACTCGAGAGATCTTAGTTCTATCCTTTCCTTGACAGCTCTTCTTGTGTTTCTTTTCTTTTTTTCAAAAGAAATTTATGTAAATTTATTTAATTTATTTCAAAAACACCTCAAATCTGTTTTCAGAAAAGACTTTTCAAGACCTGATTTTCTAGATTATATGGGTAAACTTTGGATTGAAATTCTAAGCTTGATTCTGCCAATTTTTATGATTGTTGGTCTAGCTTCTATTTTTTTTACACTAGCACAAACGAGAATGATTATTTCTTTTGAAAAAATCAAACCTAATTTTTCCAGACTGAATCCTGTGACTGGTCTTTTTAAGAAAATACTGAGTCTTTCCTCTTTGCTCGAAATTCTCAAGGGCAGTATAAAGACGATCGTCGTCGGTATTTCTGCTTATTTTGTATTACTTTCAGATATTAATAAAGTTTACTTTCTTTCTAATCTTTCTATACAGAAAAGTTCAGTTTACCTTATGAGTATGACTAAAAATTGGTTGATAATCGTCCTCGTCGTGCTCTTCGTCGTTGCCGGATTTGATTATGCTTATCAATTTTTTATGGTAGAGAAACAGCTTAAAATGACCAAAAAAGAGCTGCGAGAAGACATGAAACAAAGGGATATTGATCCACAAGTCAAGGGACGCATTCGCAGAATGCAAAGAGAATTTGCAACTAAAAAAACAATGGAAGCAACTAAGAAAGCGACTGTCCTCATCACAAACCCAACCCACTTTTCGATCGCTATCAAATATGAAATCGGTATGAAAGCGCCTATTTTACTTGCGAAGGGTTCAGACCTTATCGCCCTAAAAATGCGAGAAATTGCTAAAATGAATGGCATAGAAATCGTAGAAAATAAACCCTTAGCACAGACTCTTTATAAAACCATAAAAGTGAATCAAGAAGTTCCTGAAAGTCTCTATAAAGCTCTCTCGGAGGTCATCAGTTATGTATTCAAAGTAAAGAGGATGAAACTTAGTTAACATCGCATCTTGTAAAGATTTTGATTATGGAAATAGCAAAACCTCAAAGTTTTAATGTATTTAAAAATACAGACATGCAGTTTGGGCTTGCCATTATCTTTATTCTGCTACTTATGTTTATCCCTATTCCTCCTTTTCTGATCGATTTTTTCCTCACTCTTTCGATCACAATGGGTCTTCTCACCCTTCTTGTCGCTATTTATATAAAAGAGCCTCTCCAATTTTCCACATTTCCTACGTTTCTTCTTATTTCAACGTTAGCCAGACTTTCGCTTAACGTAGCTACAACAAGAAATATCCTCCTCAACGGATCGACAGGTCATGTCAGTCAATTGGTTAAAACATTTGGTTCTTTTGTCGTAGGAGGTAATTATATAGTCGGTTGTGTGATCTTTTTAATTCTGATTATCATCAACTTTATGGTGATCACCAAAGGTGCCAGTCGTATCGCTGAAGTGGGAGCTCGCTTTACATTGGATGCTATGCCCGGTAAGCAAATGTCGATTGATGCGGATCTCAATGCGGGGATTATCGATCGAGATGAGGCCAAAAAAAGAAGATATAAAATTGAAAAAGAAGCTGACTTTTATGGTTCTATGGACGGTGCTTCCAAATTCGTCCGTGGCGATGCTATCGCGAGTTTAATTATAACTGCGATTAACATTGTGGTGGGACTCCTCCTTGGTGTCCTGCAGCACAAGATGAGTTTCTCTCAAGCGGCTCAAACTTATACTCTGCTTACAATTGGGGATGGTCTCGTCTCCCAAATCCCTGCTGTCGTTATATCCGTCGCCTCAGGTATCGTCGTCAGTCGTACAGGAGGCGAAATTGGTCTTTCTGGAGAACTAAAAGAGCAGATTTTTTTAAACCCAAAAGCTCTCTTTATCTGCGCTAGTTTAATCCTTCTCTTAGCTGCGTTTCCTGGTATCCCCTCTTTTCCTTTGCTCAGTCTTTCAGCTTTCTTCTTCTTCCTGGGTAAGAAGTCTCTAAAAATATTGGAAGATAAACAAAATCTAGAAAAAAAGCAGTCCGTTTCACAAGATCAGACGCAAAAGGATAAGAAGAAACAAGCAAGTTTAGAGTCTGTCCTTCACGTCGACATACTTTCCCTTGAGGTCGGTGTCGGGCTCATACCCCTTGTCGATAGTGATCAAAATGGGGAAATCTTGGAGCGCATCGTGTCAGCAAGAAGACAGTTCGCTCAAGATATGGGCGTTATTGTACCTATGATCATGGTTCGAGATAATGTTCAACTTAAACCTGGCGAATACCAAATTCTCCTTAAGGGTAATCCTGTGGCAAAGGGTTTACTCATGCCTGACTGTGAACTTGCGATGTCTCCCGAAGAGATCTTTGAGCCTGTGATTGGTGTAGAGACCAAAGAACCTGCTTACGGACTGGACGCTCTCTGGATCAGAGCAGGTCAACGTGAAGAGGCTAGCTTTAAAGGATATACCGTCGTGAACTGTGCGACAGTTGTAGTGACACACATCACTAAGGTCATTCAAGAGCATGCCCATGAACTACTGGGTCGCCAAGAAGTCCAAGCTTTGATCGACGGTCTGAAAGAGAAATTTCCAAAAGTTGTCGAAGAAGTCCTGCCTGCCAATCAGCAGGATGGTCTCACTCTCGGAGTAGTGGTTAAAGTTCTGCAAAATCTCTTAGAAGAATCTGTAAACGTAAGAGATTTGCTCACTATATTTGAATGTCTAGCTGATTACTCCAAATCTACAAAAAATCCAATCGTTCTCACCAGACATGTCAGAAAAGCCATAGGAAGAAGTTTAGTTCGAAAATATCTATCACCTAAAGAAACGATCATGGTGGTCAATTTAGATAGAAGTACAGAAGATCTCATTCTATCTGGCCTAAAATATCATGATGATGGATCAAGCACGCTTAACCTTGATCCTTCCATGGCTCAAAAATTACTGGCTAAAATTGCAGAGTCTATGAGCGTCTTTAACAAGACCGGCACAGTGCCTATTCTTCTTTGTGGAGCCCAACTGCGATGGGATTTAAGAAAGCTTGTCAGTCGATTTATACCAGGAATCACCGTAATATCTTTCGATGAAGTGCCTTCTGATATCCCAACAGAAGCTTTGAATACGATTAAAATTTAAAGGAGAGATAGATGCTGATCAAACAATTCGAAGGGATCAACATGAGTGATGCCCTGAGGAAGGTTAAGAAAGAGTTTGGAGCTCAGGCGATTATCTTATCCACCCAAGAAAAAAATTTAGAAGGCAAATTGGGCAAGATGATCGAGATAAAAGCCGCCCTTCCTGAAGCCCCTAAAATAGAAGGGGCTAGAGCTCTCGAAACAAGCTCTGCTACGAGCTTGCAAATGATTCAGAGCAGAATGAACGCTATCGATCTTAAATTATCTGATCTTGAAAAATCATCGGTCACAAAATCACAGTGGATGAGTCTTGATCACCGTATGAGAGAGATGATGCTGGTTCTCTCAGACGAACTGCGAAAAATGAAAGGATCAAGCACAATACAAGATAACTTCCATCAGGAACGCCTGGGGCATGACAGCATAGAAAGCCTTTCGAAAGACATCCTTCCTATTAAGCAAGGCCTTGAACTTGCTTCCGTAAACCAAGTTTTTATTTCTGAAATTTTGAAATATCTAATGACTATCGAACGAGATCAAGATGAAATCGAAGCCTATTCGGGGTCTATTGAAAAGTGGTACCGCAGCCATGTTATGAAATTTATGATAAAAAGGATCAAGATATCACCGAGTTTTAATGTCACAAAAGGCCAATCTTTTCCCTCCATTCATCTCTTCGTTGGTGCGCCTGGATCTGGGAAAAGCTCTCTCATGTTTAAGATCGCTTCTTATCTTAAAAAACAAAAAAATCTTCAGGTCTCTCTTGCTAGTATCGGCATTAACCCTTTTTCGTCCTCAGACTCTATTCGAGTCTTCTCTCAAATGATGGGCATCAACGCTGTTGTAGCAGAGAATGCAGATGATTTTTTGAATAAGATTTCATCCCTGATTCCCAGCGATGTTCTCCTGATTGATGGCATCTCTTTGTCAGCTCATCACCAGAATGAGTTGATGAAGATCAAAGAAAAAATATTGAGTCATTATCCAGTTGACGTACATCTCGTTTCATCTTTGAGTGACAAAGAGGATCTGATCGATGCCCGCATCAGACACTTCTCCTCTCTTGGCATCAAAAGTATATGCTTCTCTAGATTAGATGAGACTTTAAGTTTTGGCGAAATCTATAACATCTGTTTGAAATGGTCCATACCTCTGAGCTTTCTTTCCACTGGACCAAGTGTTCCAGAAGATTTAGAGCCAGCAAAACGCGAAAAGATCGTTGAACGCATTGTCACTAGTATTTAGAAAGGTTTTTATGCTTCTGAACCATTCCTCGAGTATGAATATACTAAAGACAGGAAAAAATTTCCCAATGACCATGACTGTGTCAAGCGGGAAAGGTGGTGTAGGAAAAACACTGAGCGTTGTCAACCTAGCCTATTTTATTCAAAAAATAGGCTACAGAGTTTTGATCATCGATGGTGATCTCGGTATGGCGAACGTAGATGTTGTCCTGGGTCTGAGGCCGCGTTACAATATGAGAGATGTTCTCGATGGAAATGCTACATGGAGCGAAATTATGCTCGAAGGTCCAGAAGGCATAAAGATCCTACCTTCTGGCTCTGGTATATCGAAGCTACAAGATTTTAGTTATGTAGAAAAACAGTCACTTCTCAGTCATATCGAAGACCTTAAGCAATCTTTCGACTTTTATTTGATCGACACAGGGGCAGGCATTGGATCTCACGTTATACATTTTAATAAACTATCACAAAGACGCCTAGTTGTGACGACACCAGAGCCACATGCCATTACAGATGCTTATGCTCTTATCAAAGTTTTAAATCAGAATGGAATCCAGAGCTGTGATCTCATTGTCAATATGGTTCACAAGGAAAGTCAGGGTGATCTTGTCGCTCAGCGGATCATCAATGCAGCAAACAGCTTCATGAAGATAGACATACGATATCTTGGAAGTATACCGGTAGATCCTTCCTTAGCAAGGCACGTCATGAGGAGAGACGTGTGTAGTGAAGAGTGTTCAAAGACAGTATCTGCACAGAGTTGGGCGAAGGTCGCACGGAAAATTTTAAATGATTCAGAGACAAGGAAGCCATCTCGAGAAGTTTCTAAGATGAATTTTTTCTCTCATTACTTGAATGGAATCTAATCTATGAAGGGTCTCGTTAAGAAATATAAACAAGGCGTCCAAAGCGTAGATAGTAAGCTCAGAGATCAATTGATCATGGACTACGCCCCTCTGATTCGGTTTGTCGCACAGAGAATTTCTGTTCGGCTACCTTCCAACATTGATATTGATGACCTCATTAGTGCGGGTGTGATTGGACTCATGGATGCCATCGAAAAGTACGACCCTAGTCGTGACAACAAATTTAAAACCTATGCTGAATTCCGTATCCGCGGAGCAATCCTTGATGAGTTGAGATCTCAAGACTGGGTACCTCGCTCAGTTCGGGATAAAGCCAAAAAAATTGAGAGAACATATGCTGAATTAGAACAAAAATTGGGTCGTGCTGTAACGGACACCGAACTTTCAGAGAGTCTTGGTCTGCCCCTAGATGAATACTACTCGATGGTTTCGAATGTAAAATCGATTTCTCTTCTCTCTATCGATGAGCTTACCTCTCACAATCAATACGACAAGAGAAGTCTTCTTGAGTCGCTTGAAAGCGTGAATACAAAAAATCCTTTTGCTCACTTAAAAAGTAAAAACATTCGAAATCTTCTGATGAGCAGCATCGATCTCTTGCCAGAAAAGCAAAAACTGGTTCTTTCACTTTACTATTATGAAGAGCTCAATTTAAAGGAAATCGGTAAAATTTTAGATGTTACAGAATCTCGAGTCAGTCAACTTCACACTCAGGCCGTGGAGAAGTTAAGATCGAAATTGAAGACAGAACTCATTGAATAGTTTGATAAGGGGAACCTGATGAAAGAAAACAGTTTTAGCATTGAAAATATCCGGACATACCCTCACTCCACTAGGAAGGTAGATCTCAATATATCTCCTTATTTTTCTGCAAGTATTGAGAAAAACAAAGAAGAACTTGAATTTCAAAAAGCAGTTTCAACCTGTATTAGTCCCCATGGACTAGAGTTCTTAGGTTTAAAAACCTACCCAGAAGGTACCCTTTTAAAAATTAATATTTCAATCCCTGATTATTGGAAAAGAAAAAAGCAGTTAGTAAATTATAATCGAATTGATCAGCCGGAATCCTTTCGCATACTGGGTCGTGTTATTCATGTAGAAAGCGAGAAGCGAAAAGGTAAGAAGAAAGCGATATTGGTTCAGACCGTCAACATCGATGAAATCGACGAGCAGATTTTGCGCTTGTATCTTCAGGAATCATGTGCAGAGAGGCGACAGATCAAATCTGTAGATGGAGTTAAGCTATGATCTTCACACTCCTGATCACATTGATTTTGCTTGACCTCGGCCTTCTCGTCACCCTCTATTTCTTTTACAAAAAAAATCTGTCTTATGAAGACCTGCTAAGTGATATAGAGGAAGAAAGAACCTTACTCAATAAAATGCAGGGAGCCTTGCAAACAGACCTATCCTCTTTCGAGGACCGATCAAAAAAAACCCTCGAGAAAATGAGCAAATTAGCCGCCGAAATTGAACAAGAAATCGAGGGCAGCAGCAAACGGATAGCTGATGGGGTCAGCCACCTCCTCAGTGATGTTTCGAAGAACTTAGACCCACTGTTCTTACAACTCTCCGAGCAGAAAAATTCGGTAGAAATCTCACATCGGAAAATTGAAAAAGAAAAAATGATCACCCAGAAACTCTTGGCGCGCCTTGAAATACTTTTTCAATTTTTTAATGAAAAAGTTCCCTATGAAAGTATTTTGAAAGACCTAGAAACTAAAAAATACTCCGATGCCAGACATCTGCTGACCCAGGGCTATGACGCAGAAAATGTCTCCAAAGAACTGGGTTTACGCATGTCCGAAGTTGAATTGATGAAAAGAATTTAACTTAAAAAGTACGGGGGAGATTCCTAAAGAGGGGGGGACGCCCTCTTTAGACACAGAAAATGCAATATTGAACTCGCTTTGCGAGTACTAGCTTAGGAAGGGGTTTGCATCCCCTCCCTAAGCGAAGTCTTTACGGCTTGACCCCGTCCTACACCCAAAGCTACGCAATGGGTGTTGAGGACGAGGCTTGCGCCGGTTTTTTGGTTAAAGACTGAGATAAGACCAAACTCTTCCGCTCTTTATTCCATCCCGTCGATAACTAGACCACTTATCATAGGTGCAGGAACTAAGTACAGAGATGTGCTGGGGTTCGACCCCCTCTTCAAGTAGAATCAGTAGAGCAGCACTGGCTATGTCAAGCTGCCATCGATCAGTTCTCCCCTTTTGAAGGCAGAGTCCTATATCCTTTGAATCTGCTAAGCCAGATTCTTTTGTAAGTAAAGCCTCTACCAATTCAGGTCCAACCTCATAGTGAAACCCACATATAGAAGGACCAAGAACGACACAGACCTTTTCTTCTCCCGATATTTTGCGAAGATGCTGAACCCCTTTGGACACAATCCCTGCACAAATTCCACGCCAGCCAGCATGCAGCACCATAGCTGCTGATTTTGTGGCTGTGCAGAGGAGTAGGGGAAGACAGTCTGCTGTTTTAATCGCTATTCTAAGGCCAGGCTCACAGACGTAAAGACCATCTGCTTCAGGCCGAAGAGAATCTTGAACAGAGGGGCCTGTTGCTTCTTGTTCTGCAGCGACGATCGTGGAACCGTGCACCTGTCGGACATGATGCATGGTTTTTAACAAATCGGTTTTTGCAGCAGACTGGCTCAAATCGACAAAGCCATAGTGCACTCCAAGCTGTGTGAGCACACTTTGTTCTGCAGGATGTGACATCCAATGAACGGCTTGGAAGGCTTTTATCCCATTCATGAGGACAAACCTTGATCCGCCGTTTGGTAAGAAGCCAATCTGTCAATCAGAACCCTACTGTCCTCATCGATCATCGATTTTAATTTGACAACTTGGGGCAAAGCTTTATGCAGAAAATGTTCAGCAATCCATCTTCTATCTGGATCGACTGCATAGTCTTCGATAACGCACTGAGCAAGAGCCTCATAGCATTTAATCTCACACAAACGCTCGGCATGGAGAAGAGCTACCTGAAGGTTGTTAAACTCCATCAATCTTTTGCCCATCTTCCGAATCGCTTCGAGGATCACCTTCGGATTGGTATTCAAAGAAGGTTTTTTATTAAGAGAGTTTGATTTGATCAATCGCAGAAGTACGGAAAGAATTGCTGAATTAGAGACCTGCTTAATTTTGTAAAATTTTCGCTTCAGAGGGTCCGATTCTGCAAAACCTTTCACCCGCAAGGTCAATGTTTCTTCAAGGAATTTTTTGGGATTTCTCACGATATGCTTGAGTAAATCTTTTGTGCACATCAACGCTTGTATTTGAGACGTACCCTCATAAATGGAATAGATCAAAGACTCACGCATCCACCACTCTGCTTTGTACTCCTTTATGTAACCATAGCCCCCATGAATTTGCATGCAGGTCCTGGCGTGTTCAACGGCTTTTTCTGCACCCCAATATTTGATGAGGGGAGTCCAAGCCCGAAGCTTTTTCGAAGTAAGCCCAAGTTCTTTCTCAAGCTTTTCTTTGCTAGAATGAGCAGGGATTTCGTTCTTCTTTATTCGTCTTTGTAGAATTTCTTTCAGGGAAGAGAGGTAGGCAGTCTGACAGGATAGACTGCGCAGGGCCTTTAGCTCTACTTCCATATCCAATATTTTTTCAGCGATCAGCTCATGCTGAATAATAGGTTTTCCCCAAGTCTGCCTCTCTTCCGCATACTGCTTGGCCAGTCTCCACGTTGCTTCCATGAGACCTATACTCTGAAAGCTAACCGCGATGCGAGACTCATTCATAAGATCAAGCATGTAATGAAAACCTTCGTCTTCTTTACCAAGAAGCCAGGCACGAGAACCGTCATAGGCTAGTTCGGCTGTAGCTGAGGCATGAATCCCCATTTTTTCTTCAAGCTTAAGGACTTTAACATTTTCTTTGTCTTGCCAAGTACGAGGACAGAGAAAAAGACTCAGATGTTTCAAACCAGACTGTTCCTTACTGGTCCGACTTAAAACCAGGCCGATATGAGCTGTACCATTGGAGATGAAACGCTTGGTGCCATAAAGTTTATAAGAACCGTCTTCTTGTTTTTCCGCGTAAGACTTCAGAGCGGATAAATCACTTCCTGCATCCGGCTCGGTAAGAGCCATGTATCCAGAGTATTTCCCCTCGATAATAGCGGGAATGTACTCCTGTTTAAGTTCTTCACTCCCATATTTTTCGATGATGCGAGCAATCGAAGCGTACCAGTTCATGGTCATCGCTGTCGATGGACAGGCTCGGTTCATCATTTCTCCGCCTATCATCTCCACAGCAAAGGGCGCCCCGTACCCACCAAACTCACTCGGAGAGCATAGAGCTTGGAGATTGAACTCGATCATTTTTTTTATGTTTTTTAACAAAGTTGGTGAGAACTGCTCTATACCATTCACGAGTTTTACACCCTCTTTCTCTAGCTTATCTGCGTCGAGACTCACAAGGGCGCAAATTTCACCAAAAGATTCGAGAATTTGAAAGACATTGTCTATGTACTCCGCGTCTCCCTGATTGGACACAGGCTCTTTCTCTTTTTCACTCATCAAGGATAGGAGATAATTTAAATTGATTCTTTTTTTGAGGTGGAAGGCCACATCAAGATTGTCAGTGTAAAAATTTTTTGACATAGAGATGGTCCTTACTTTTTTTGAGATGTCATCGATTTTTCGTTTATATCGATTTGACTGTTCAGTAGGCTGATTTCGCTTTTGAGGTCTCTAACCTTGTCTTTAAATGCAAATAATTGCCTTCTCACAGTATCGTTAGCAGGGCAAGCACTCTCTTCTGTGAGACCAAGAGCCCCTTGTCCAGCAGCTGTCATGATAGCCCCACTGATGAACATACCCACACCCGCAGCTATAGCCCCATACTTGACCACGGTCTTACCTATTTTCGCCTTGTCCGTGGATACTTTCATCCGATCGATCTCTTCCAGGTCAGAGATCCGTTTTTCTTGATTGGTGTATGTGCTGTCCTTTTCGATATACTTACGAAAGTCTGCTAGCGAAGCTTTTGGTTCCTTAAGATGGAAGGCTTCGTACTTTTCTTGCAGTTCATTATCTGGAAGATGAATGTCAACATCGCTAGAAAACGCTATCCCCCCTCCGATGGCGGCTAAGGACGCAAGCATGTTGAAAACACCCCAATTGGTTTGGTCGCTATACCAAGATGATGACCTATGATCTTTAGTCCTCTTCTCCTCATCTTTCTTAGTACTTAGATAGGCTGGGGGCCCGTTTAGTTGCAAGAGGGCTTCTTCTATTCTTTCGATACCTAAGTTCCGGAAAACCTGAATATCCGCTGCTGTCAGAGCAGGACTTGTCCCGGCAGGACATTTTTTAAAACTCAGCTCAAATTCATCAAGATCAGCGAAGAGTTCCCTTGCTAGATTTTTTAAGTCTCTCTCTTTTCCGGTTTTCATCTGCCTAAGACTGTCGAGGGAACCCTCGGATTTCTTTACAGAGTCTAGAGAAGACTGAGCAGCTTGAGAGATTAAGCTTTGTTCCGACCTGATGGGCTTTCGGGTGGTTACAGGTCTACAGCTGAGAATAAGCAGAGAAAAGAAGGGGGCAGCTATGATCCTTATAGAGAGGGAAGACTTCATCAAAAAAATCCTTAAAAATTAAGATGAGCTGTCAAAAATGACTAAAACTCATTCCCTACTTCCTTTGTCTCAAGAAGTGACCGAAGATTCCTTTTATAGGCTTCGACTCCGGGCTGGTCAAAGGGGTTGACGTCAAGAAGTCCGGCGGAAACTGCGCAGAGGCTTTGAAAAAAAGAAAAAAGAGCCCCGAGGTGAAACTCGTCTATCTGACGGATGACGATTTCAAAAACAGGTACACCACGATCAGAGTGAGCCTTCTGTGCAGCGCGAGTTACAGCAGTATCTAGATCTGAAATGTATCTCGAATCAAGTTTGGGGCCTTGTGCATCTTGAGATATCAAGAACCCTTCCTCTGGAATTTTAAGCCTCCGTTCCAGTCCATAGGAGAGATCTGAAATGGGATGTTCCACACGAAGAAAGGTCTCAACTAGCGAGGGGTAGCCCTCTTGTACATATTGGCCAAGAGAATGCAAGTCCGTCGAATAGAGCATGCCAGCTGGGAAGAGTCCCTTGTTCTCTTTGCCCTCAGACTCTCCAAAAAGCTGCTTCCACCATTCTACAAAAAAAGCAAGTTTGGGCTTACTGTAAGCAAGGACATCTATTCTTTTTCCTAAATCCCAGGCAACTTTCCGTACACAGGCTGTATAGAGAACTGGATTCGCAGCAAGTTCTTCCAGTGAGGCTTCTTCTGAAGGAAGTTTTAGGGAAGAGAACAAGGCCTGACTGCCCTCCATCATGGCTTCGATATCAAATCCAGCTAGGCCTAAAGGGAGGAGTCCGACATAAGACAGTACGGAGTAACGCCCACCAATATTTTGAGGAACAGGAAAGGACAGGTAGTTTTTTTCTTCACACAGCTTACGCAAAGAGCCCTTCTTTGGATCCGTAGTGACCAGGATCCGCTTAGCGGCTTCAGTCTCACCATATTTTTCACAAAGAAATTTCTTCAAAACTCGAAAGGCAACTTGAGTCTCAGTGGTATCACCAGACTTGCTGATGACATTGAGCAGTGGCCTTTTATCTGCCAGCACATCTAACAAGTCGAGGAGAGAGTCCTCACAGAGATTTTGACCAGCATAAACAATGGGAATTTTGCTTCCTGTCTTTTTAGCGGAGGTGAGAAGAGAAGAATGAGCGTGCGTGAGGGCCTCACTCACAGCCCGAGTGCCCGCATAAGATCCACCAATCCCTAGGACAACGACTATGTCATAACTGACGTCGATGTCCTCTATGGTCTTCTTCACGGTTTGCACCTGCTTGAATCCCTCGCTTTCAGGCCAGTCGTACCAACCCGTCCACTCAGCTCCCTTGCACGTCTTGTTCTGAATATCCTGAAGCCTCTGTCTTGCCTGCTTAAGTTGAGAGCAGGCTTGATCCTTAAACACAGCTGGTAAAAAACGGTCGTTGGTTCTGATAAGCATAGCTGGCGACTCCAGTGGGAGATACATCACGGATGCAGAAGAAGGTTCTTTCTACCAAAATTGCTGAGTTTGAGATACTAGAGTTTCAGGCCAGAGTTGTAATTTGGGTTACCCCAATGCCATCCGGTTTAGGGAGAATCCTTACTCACCTTTTCTGGTTTAACTCGATACCCCTCGACTTCGCTCGGGGTGACGGGGCCTTAACTGGTAGGGAGAACGTCACCCCGAGCGAAGTCGAGGGGTATCGAACCTTAACCGAATCAACATTGGCGGTCACCCCGAGCGAAGTCGAGGGGTATCGAACCTTAACCGAATCAACATTGGCGGTCACCCCGAGCGAAGTCGAGGGGCCTCATTTAAATTAGAATATAAATCTTCTAGGAGCTTATCATGGGCATATTCGCTGGAAAGAAGGGCTTGATTTTAGGAGTTGCAAACTCAAGATCTATTGCGACAGGGATCGCGGAGTTTTTAACTCGGCAAGGTGCGGAGATTGGATACAGCTACTTACCTGACGATAAAAATAAAAATGAAGCCAGGGTTAGAAAAGCTTTAGATGCTTATCACCCTTCCTGGCTGTACCCCTGCAATGTCGATAAAGATGAAGATGTTGAGAAGCTTTTTATGCACGCGAAGGCACAATTCTCTCAAGTTGATTTTGTCGTGCATGCTATAGCCTACGCCCCTCTTGAAGAAATTCGCTGTGCAACCCTCGATGTAAGTCGTGGTGGCTTTTTGCGAGCTATGGATACGAGTGTCTATAGCTTTATCAAAGTCGCTCATCATGCGGCCCCGATCATGTCTGCTGGCGGAAGTCTCCTCACTCTAAGCTATTATGGTGGTGAGAAAGTTGTCCCTGGCTACAACCTCATGGGCCTGGCTAAAGCTGCCCTAGAATGCTCCGTTCGTTATTTGGCAAATGATCTTGGACCAAAAAATATCCGCGTGAACGCCATCAGCGCAGGTCCCGTGAAAACTTTAGCAGCTTCAGCGATTGGCGACTTTGGCTCTATGCTGGATATGGCAGCCCAGTCTGCACCACTCAGGCGGACTGTCAGTCTGGAAGAACTAGGCGGAGCAGCAGGCTTTCTCCTCGGCCCCTGGAGCGGGGGAATGACGGGTGAGATCATGCACGTCGACTGTGGCTATAACATACTCTCCGTGCCACCTAAGGCTTCTACGTCGTCATCTTAGGAACATCCCACAAGTCGTAAGGGGGAGCTGGCTCCTCAAGAAAGAAGGTTAATCCTTTTTCTCTTGGGCAAATCGGGCTTTTAGAAAATCACCTTGGCTTTGCAGATCAGCTAGGGTTCCTTCTAGAGCTGTGAACTGTCGAGTTATATTTTTCTCACTGTTTTCGAGTTGTTTTTGTCTCCGAGCTATATCCTTATCTTGATTCTCAATAATGCGTTCTAATCCTCTTACCTTCGACTTCATGGCCCCAACTGCGGGGTCTCTGAAAGTTTTAATTTTATCTGACATTATTTCAGCAATGCCGTGTGAGTTCTCTGTTTGAATAAAAAGCTTAGCAACTCCTTCATAATCTTCTGCCAAGGCAGCTCGGACTTTATTCTCATCGAGGTTCAGCTGCCCTGTCTTGGAGTTGGTGGTAATGCCAATTTCTGCCACTGTGCTAAACTTTTTCCCTGCAACACCAAAAGCGGAAAAAGAGGACTGGAGTTGGCGCAAGACATATTTGATGGAAGAATCACCGGAAAGGAGGCCATAGGTGCCGGTCTCTGGATTTTGGGCAAATTGTCCATTGATGAAAGTAGCGACAGAGTTATACTTCTCTACAAAGGTTTTGATCGACTTCATCGTCTCTTCTACGTCATGCAGAATACTAACTTGCACCCTCGTTCCCGGTTCCGATCTTCTTGCTGTAAGACTCACAGCATCAATAAGTTCGTTCATCGTATTGTCTGAATTGGTA
Source organism: Oligoflexales bacterium (assembly GCA_017985985.1). Lineage (GTDB taxonomy): Bacteria > Bdellovibrionota_B > Oligoflexia > Oligoflexales > Bog-1112 > JAGNWK01. Next base: position 5,282 of record JAGNWK010000009.1, on the reverse strand, counting down.
ACAGGAACATCTTCGAAGAGGGCATCTAGATTCCTGCCCTTTACCTGCTCTTTAAAATCAAGGTACGTGGTATCGGGGTCGATAAAAATACGTGATTCTTTCCCAGATTTCTCACTCATAACGAGCAGGCGGTAGGGTTCTGGTTCATACTTCGTGTTGACGACTATAGCTTTGACACCGGCGGCAGAGTCGTTGATACGGGTAGCTACATCTTTAAGCGTCATCCCTGGGTCGACGACCACCTCGAATTTTTCACCGTCATCTTTCACAATTTCCATATAGCCAAACCCGACTGGAGTCTGATCTTTATCAGGAAAGCCAAAGGCGAGTTCTTTTTCTGATCGAGCTAGTGAGCGAACTTCAAACTCATAGGTACCAATGAGGGCTCCTGGGCTGACCGAACCATCGATGATATCTGGGTGAGAGGAGTCGAGTTTGAGCTTGTAGAAATTATATTTGGTTTTTATAGCGTTAAGGGCTGTGTCTAAATCGGAGAGCATCGTTGCAAGTTTCTCAACTTCCTTTTTTTCGGTAATGGTCACTTCTTTGCGTTTTTTTGCCGCTTCAACAGGTGCTTTCTGCACATCGATCAACTTCTGGACCATAGAAGGATCAATTCCCGCTGCTTTTAATCCTGGATTAAATTTAATTCCCATCTTGTCTTATAAATAAATTAGGTTACAATTCAGAAAATAATTAAAAAAAATCTTGTACATCTCAGCCCCTATGTCAGATTCGCGATCAACACTAGCTCAGCTCGTAGGGGGGGGAAGAATTCTAAAGAAGGAGGAACCCCTTTTTTAGAAGAAATAAAAAATAAGCATCTTTTTTTATGTGAAGGGGGTTCCCATTTCTATCGTCATATCTCCCTTTAAAGAAGAAATGTTTGAAGTCAGACATGAGCTTCTTCAGTCTATGCTTAGAGGTCAAGATATCCAGAGACCTTATCCCATAGAAGAAGAATATCCTCTGGTACTCAGTCGACATGGAGCTGAGTACAGTATCTGTGTTCAGGAAGGAGGACGTCTGCTTGCTCATGCGAACTTCTTTCCGAGGACGGTGAGCAAAGAAAGTCAAACCTATCGACTTGCTCTTATTGGCAATGTTGCCACCCATCCTGATTATCAAAGAAGAGGGCTGATGCGTAGCCTCTTTGCACAGCTTGAAACCAAGGCTGTAGAAGAGAAGCTTCATGCTCTTCTTTTATGGAGTGACCTGAGCTCATTTTATCAAAAATTAGGGTTTAGGTCATTCGGGCAAGAACTACGCTTCACTTATACCAAGCAATCCCTAGTTTCCAGTCCCCATTTCAACTGCTTTTGGAAATTTGTAGACCATGAGACTGTGCAGGATCTTTCTTGCCTACTCTCCCTTCGAGCTCAGCGAGGCTACACACTGGACCGAAGCTTGAAAGATTTTAGAACCCTTCTCCAAATTCCAGATACGGCTCTCATGATGGCTCGTGATGACAAAGGCGACATCCAGGCCTATGCCGTTTTAGGCAAAGGTTGTGACATGCTGGGAGTTGTACATGAGTGGGGAGCGACTGATCCTCGAGTCCTTCTTTCTTGTTTGTCCTGGCTTTTCAGCATGAATGCTATACCCCACCTCTTGCTGCTCTGCCCACAAAATTTGGATGTGGATATCTTAGATTTTTTCTCGACCTTTGCTACAGGAGTGGAGAAACACCCTCTTGTACTTGCCAAAATACTTCCGTTGGGAGCTTCCAGCTCTCTGTTTCTACAAGAGAGTTTCGAAAACAACTTTTTCATATGGGGTCTCGATGGAATTTAAATCCCTCCTGAAAGATTTAGGGGAAAGTTGGGTGTCTACGATCAAGGGGATGGCTGTATGGCAAGATATGCTAGCAGCCTTCACAGTTGCTGCTGTCGCTCTTCCTTTAAATATCGCATTAGCCATTGCCTGTGGACTGCCTGCCGAAGCTGGTCTTCTTGCAGGAGCGATAGGGGGTGGGATTGCAGCTATTTTTGGTGGATCTCCCCTACAGGTTACTGGACCCTCTACTGCTCTCAATGTTGCCGTCCTGGCTCTTTACGGTGACTTTGGTCTTGTGGGTGTTGCAGGATCTTGCCTGATCATAGGTTTCATACAGATTGGACTCAGCTTGGGGAAGTGTGGTCGCTTCGTCCAATATGTCCCCGAGGCTATCCTTGCTGGTTTCACCACAGGTGTTGGTCTGAAGCTACTCGATCAGCAGATTCCAGAATTTCTTGGTTTTGGTTACAGTGTTTTTGAACTCGCTGAAATGATTCATAGGCCTCAGTGGCTGCACGAAGTCTCCTGGCTTGCCGTTGTCAACGGTCTTTTTATGGCTCTTCTTGTCATTTCCTGCAAGTCCTTCAAAAAATTCCCAGCTGCCTTACTAGGCATTATCCTCGTGACTTATGTGTCTAATCATCTGGGATGGGACATTAAGAGAGTAGGTGTTTTACAAGGATTCTTACCTTCTCCACAAATTCCTGACTTAGCCATGGAAAGATGGGTGCAGCTCTTCCTTGCATCACTCCCCCTTGCCCTTCTTGCGTCTATCGAGTCCCTCTTGTCAGCTCAAGTTGTGGATAAACTTTCTTCAGCTAAAAAATCTTACAGTTCTAATCTAGAGCTACTCGGTCAGGGACTTGCTAATGCTGGTTCCGGTTTAGTTGGTGGCATGCCTGTATCTGGTGCTATCGTCCGTTCGACAGTGAATGTACAGAGTGGTGCCCGAACGCGCCTATCATCTCTTCTCCACGCAGCCATTTTACTAGCGTCTACCTATTATCTCAACGATATGCTGGCTACGGTCCCCTTATCTGCTCTAGCTGGTCTGCTTTGCGTAGTGGGGGTAAGGCTCGTTGACGTTCCTTTTTTGCGAGAGCTTATTAAAGAAAAGAAAGTCGAAGCTGTTTGCTTTTGTATAGCAGCTTTCGGAACAGTGAGTGGTCATCTTATGCTGGGTCTTGCTGTGAGCAGCTGTGTTCATACCTTGAATTTATGGATCTTCCGTGAGAAAAAAATAGATACAGAAAAAATGAAAGTTTCTAAAGACCCATCTGGCATCCGCGCCAGAATTCCGGCTCGAGAGCTTGTTTTAAGAAAAGTCAATCACTATGAAATCTCCACCGGAGGAACAAACTGGCTGAATCAAATTCGGGAAAAGGCCCACCTAGCAGCTTCTTCCTTTGTCCACCACAGAGCTTCTTTAATCGGTAGAGTGGTTTTAGGTGAACATGTTCACATCGCAGCAGAGAGTTCAGTTCGTGCGGATGAAGGCTCTCCTTTTTACATAGGAGCTAATTCCAACATTCAAGATGGTGTTGTCATCCACGCTCTGAAAGAAAAATGGGTAAACGTTGGGGGAGAAGACTGGGCTGTCTATATTGGTCAGAATGTCTCTGTCGCCCATCAAGCTCTCGTCCATGGCCCCTGTTATATCGGAGACAACTCGTTTATTGGTTTTCAAGCCATTGTTCACGACTCTGTAGTCGGTCGGCATTGCTACATCGGTATTGGTGCTATTGTCGTCGGTGTTGAAATCCCAGATGAACGTTATGTCCCACACGGTGCGGTCATCGATAAGCTTGAGAAGGTAGAAGCTTTGGCGCGAGTGAGTGATGCTCATACCCACTTCAATGAAGATGTCGTGGGAGTAAACAAAGGTTTGGCAGCTGCCTATAGGAAGCATCAGAAAGGTGAACAGACAAGGAGAGGAGACAGCTCTCGATATGTTCCCTTTAGGGGTAGTGCTAGCTTAAGTTTTGATCGCTTTTAAGATTCATTTTTTTGAGGGAGAGAATCCTAGGAGGCGAGAATCCTCAAGAAGGTGGACCGCCATCTTGAGGATTTTTGTGAGGGTCTGCTCCCTCCCCTCCCTAACTTTTTGCTAAGTCATGCTCAGAACAAAACAGGAGGATTGTTATGGACCTGTGGATCTTAACTGGTTTCTTTCTCGGTCTGATTGTGTACATTCTCTACCTTCTTTCGAAGTCTTATTTTTATGTGCAAGAAGGTTGTCTAGCAGTCGTGACCATCTTTGGAAAAGCCTTAGAACTTGAGCGCAACGTTCACCCCCAGCGACGACTTCGAACGTTTAGCCCTGGCTTTCATAGAAAATTGCCTTGGCAAAAAGTGAAGATGGTTTCTCTCATGGAACAGATGATTGAACTGTCGGGGGAAGAGGGAGGTACGCTTGCCATGGCTTCGGACGGGACCATGCTCAGACTTGACTCTAAATTGAGATTTACTCCCGTTAAAGAAGATCTCTACAATTTTTTATTTTCTATTGAAAAGCCTATAGAGCATGTGAAAGGACTTTTCATTTGTCTTCTCAGAAATGAAATTGCCAATTTTGACCAAAATGACACCCTTGAACTTGCTGGTCGGCAGAGTGATCGACTGTCGCAGCACACGAGTGTAGGTTCTTATGCTGCAATTCGAAGAGAGAGAACTCTTTTGAACCATAGAATCCGTGATTTTTGCCGGCTATGGATTGGCGACCGCTATGGGATTCGCTTTGACGGGGTCGACCTCACGGATATTTTACCACCCGATGAGTTAGCCCATGCTTTAAATGGTGTCATCAATGCTCAGAGTGAGGCCCAAAAACTCTACGCTCAGAAGGAAGGTGAGTCGGAGCAAAGGTTCCTTGCTGCTAAAAAAGGACTGAGTATAGCTAAGATGAAAGCCAAGGCTGTTGAAGAAGAGATCCAGACCATGGCTAAAATTCTTGTCGAATTGGAAGAGAATAAGACTCTCGATCTTTATCTAGAGCGTAGACGAGCTGAGGTCTACTCCGATGCACGCACCTCCTTTATGATGAGGCCAACTCTATGAATCATTCACTTGCTCTCTGGGGTCTAGCCGCTTTACTGGGTCTGGGGACTATCCCCCTCCTCTCCGTTTTATTTCAGTATGTCAGCTTAGAGCTAGAAGATGAAATGGTGCTTGTTCTCACACGCTTTGGTAAGGTTGTAAAAATTTTAAAAGAGCCTGGTCTGCACTGGTGGTTTGGAAAAAATCTCCCTTGGAACAAAGTCCATCTTGTTTCAACCAAGAGGGACTTTAGACACTATGACCAGATTCATGTCAATGACTGTCGGGGTACGACTATCCTCATCGATCTTTGGGTAGAATTGAGGATCAACTCTCCAGAAAAATCATTGTTCCAAGTCGAGAATTGGGAGAAGTCGTTACAGAGTATCCTCACCTGCTCAGCGACGTCCATATTAGGGACTTTTGAATTCAGTCAAATTCTGAGCAATCGCAGTGAGCTGGGTAGAACA
>JAGNWK010000138.1 GCA_017985985.1 Oligoflexales bacterium | reverse complement strand
CACCGCTACTGTTGATGGTCAATCTGCTTCCATCGCAATCCCGATTGAAATTTAGTTCTGCGTGCTAGCCTGGATAGAACAAAAAAACAATGGCGTTCTCCTGCGGGTTCACATCCAGGCAGGTGCTTCTACGACAGAAATAACAGCGCTTCATGGAGATCCACCACGCTTAAAAATCCGTCTCGCAGCTCCCCCTCGAGATGGAGAGGCGAATGCTGCTTTGCTTCGATATCTTAAAACCTGCCTAAAGCCCCTAATTGTTCAAATCCATATCGTCCGAGGCGAACTAAATAAGAAAAAAGACCTCCTGATCACAGGGAGCACTCAGGCACTGATCACTGAGGCTTTGAAAAAAATCCTTTAACCTTAACCGAATGACATTGGCGGTCAGGTGATCTCGTGTGGATCTTCAGAGAATTATCATTCCTGAACTTTTAAAAAATCGCAGAAAGACTTAAGGAGCCTATTGCCAAATTCTAATCTAGCGGGCAGTGACTGAGGATCAAGACTCATCCCTTCACAGAAGGACTCACGGGCTTCGATGTGTGGCTGCCAGCCCCAGATCGGGAGTTTTTCGTGGGCTATGGCATCAATCCCAATTTCAGCACTAGAGGCTAGAAGTTTAAACCCACGGGGGAGGCTTCGAACGTACTCCTCATGGGAGACGGCAAGCTCTCCCTGACTAGGCTGTATGCCTAGACGACTGTCCCCATGGACAGTCACCGTGCGTAGCCCACGTAGCTTTATCCCTGGCTTATACTTCCCGACAGGGGCACCATGCATATGAGCGAGAAGCTGATGCCCGAAGCAAATGCCCAGTGTGGGGACAGATCGTTCTAAGGGCTCTTTAAGCCACTTAATAAGCTGATCTTGCCAGGGGAGTTTATCACCCACGTTGGAGAGGCTACCAAGGATGATAATCCCACGAATATTTACAGATTTACTCCTTTTTTCAATACTTTCAAAGCCCACTATTGCCGGTAGGTGATAACTAACCGGAAAGGGAGCTAGGTCATGGATGAGATGCAGTGCCTCTAAGGCTGGTGTTTCGACTGCCGGATCGATAACAAAGATTTCTGAACGGGTTAGTTTTAGGAGAGCTTTTCTCTTTTCCATATAGGCCCCTGTGAGTCGTAAACTTTTTACCTACATTAATTTTACATACTCCTCTCCGATAGAAGAAGGGTAAGTTTTTTTACCAGTTTTACATACTCCCCTCCGATAGAAGAAGTGACAGCACTCTATCGGAAACTACGGATGGATCATGAAATATGGCAAAGATTTTTCTTCTCTTTTTCGTCTTACTTTGGGGTCTTGATCAAAGCTTTATGCTGGCGTTCTCCTTTGCTGAAAAAAATGAGAGGAGCATGAAGGTGGAATATTACCTTCATGCTGGCAATGATAAATTGCTTGTGATCAACGCCGGAAAATCGCAGGGTTTAGAAGAGGGGATGATCTTGAACAGCTACCGATCTTTGACAAAAAAATCGGATAAACAAAATGAAGATCTTACCCTACTGATGGGAAGAGTTAAGGTTGTGGAATTGAGGCAGGAGACAGCCATAGCAGAGGTTCTTACGGAAGAGATAGAACTACCCCCAAAAACCCTGCTCTCCTATCCACAAATTATGGCTGGAGATTTTCTGGTTAAACCGATTTATCAAATTGAACAGAGAAAAAATTTGCATCCTGAAATAACACTAAGTTATTTCGACCTCTTCCAAGAACCAAAAGCTAGCCCTAAAACATTGGAGTTAATAGAGGCAGGTAAAGAAAAAATTAGAGCAGTGGCTCTAGAGCACTATGTCCATGTAAGTGAAGGAGTTTTATTGATCAAAGCATTTACGGACGAATTAGGTTCTGCACAAGCGAATCAGATTGAGTCTTACCAACGGGCCTTGACCGTTCGTCAGTTTATGATCGAGGAACTCAAGATGGATCCAGAAAGGGTTGTTGCTATCGGCATGGGTGAACTGTCTCTCGAGGATCAATCCCAACTGATTAAGGAAGAAAGAACCAACCGACGCATTCTTTTCAAATTGGTCCCTCAGAGTGCTCCGTAGAAGGAGGGATGTTTCCTGGGCTTATTTTTGGGTGGGAGCCAGGACTTCTTCATTATCTTTTGGGGTGCATTCATAAAAAACAAGCTTTGGCTCTTTATAAGACTTATTTTGATCATCTAATTTGGCAAATTTAAAATTTTTAGTTGAGTATTTTGAGATGATCACTTGATATTCAAGGTATTTATTTTCTACAAATTTATCTTGATCGACTGAATAAACACCAGCACGAAGACCAAATTTACAGGTTTGCTCATAATGACCTGGATTCTTCACAGTGATATGAATTTGTTTTCTATCAGACGGATCATCGGTAATAGAAACTCCAGGACCCATATCGTTTTCTTGTACATCTATCGGTGCCCCATGAACTCCATATTCTTTAGAATGACCTGCTCTATCTAGGCAAGTGATAGCATTAAAGTAGGGAGCTGAAGCTTTGTTTTTAAATTTGAGTTCAGTCCATGAGCATTTCATTTTTTTGGTTTGTTTAGTGAGGCTAAGTTCACAAGCCTTCATCGAAAATGGCTGGTATATTTTCTCTTTGTCGCCTGATCGTGTTTGACTGTATGGCGCTATGAAATTTTCGACAGTGTAATGATCGGCAGTAGCGAAGCTCTTAGCTTGGCAGAATGCATCTGCGATTTTAGTTCGTTCCTCTTCAGAACAATCCCCTTTCGTATTGCAGGCATGAATTAACGAATTCTTTCTAAGTTCTCCCTCACTTTGAACGCTTGGGGTTAGCTTGGTCTTTTTATCGACGCTTGCAGGGACGCAGTTGAGTAGGGGTAGTACTAAAATGCATACTAAAAACTTAATAAACAGCATGAAAACCTCAACTGTTAAATTTTTCGGAAGAGGAGAGATTGCCTTTGCTTCTGAGCTTACAGCTTGCTCTAAACCTCAAGCAACTAGAATTTAAGGGAGCCCTGAGCATAGTTTCAATCTATTTCCCATCTGCATGGCTCGTTCCCTCAATGCCTTGCTAGCACCTAGAAGAAACTTTCTGCACCATGACAGACCAGGGAAAGTTGGGATTTGGCTCGGGTGTCGAGCCAGGAAAGTTGATTTTTTTGAGTGCGATCTAAGAGTTTTGTTTCCACTCGCCTTTTGAGTTGTTCGGCAACCGTGCTGATGCGAGGCAGCTCTTTGCTGGGGACTGCTTTATCAGGATTGGGAACTAGCTCTAAAAAAAGAGGTGCACAAGATTTTTCACACCAGTCGATAATGCCCGCTAAAATGGACCTTCTATCTTCTTCCCAGAGTTCCGAGACTCCACGAACAAAGTAAAGGCATGGAAAGTGAAACTTCGATGGCAGCCCTTCTGAAATTTGACTGAGTTTCTTGAGAGTTTTCTCATCTGGTATCGCTTGTGCCTCCGAATTTTTTGTAAGAGAAAACATCAGAACAGGGATGCCAAATCTCCATATGCTGGTAAAAGCTGCAGCCCAAAAACCGCTGTCTTGATCAGCTCTTTTCTTTAAAAACACAAGACCTTTTGAGTCTATCCCCGCATGAAGAGCGTGAAGCTTTTTGAGGGAAGAGCTGCGTATGGCATCTTCTGGAAAACATGGTTCAGGAGCTGTTCTAAAAGAGGGGATAGATTTATATTGGTTCCTAAGATCCGTCATAGCAGCTAGTCTTTGTGAGAGAGAGCAGACATGCACACGATCACAAAAGGACTCGTAAGTATACCCGCGCCCATGGCAGCAGGGCAGTGCCTTGGTAATAAGTTTGAAGCCTTGTTCTGAATACTCTAAAGCAGGCCAGGGAGGCAGGAATCTTGGATCAGAGAACATAGAGAGAAAGCAGGACTGCACTTATTTTTTTCTTCTTCTCAGGTCAACGCCATCCATCTCCAGGAATAAACACGTCTCTACAAGTCGAGAGTAAATACGTTCTCCCACACGGTTAAGCAAGATCCCATAATGATCGTGAGAATGACTGCCATCGAATTTCTTATTATTCATGATTTGAGCGACA
>JAGNWK010000067.1 GCA_017985985.1 Oligoflexales bacterium | reverse complement strand
TGGAAGCTCTCCACATCATTTTTTTCTTCATGCCTACACAATGAAGCCCCTTTGCTCCTATAGGAACTAAAAAACAGGAGAGTTCAGGACGGCCGTCGGCTCTCTCTCCCGTGATGGCTTGGACCGTTATCCCTTTGGTAATCGATGTGGCACTGTTCGTAATCCACAGTTTTGAACCTTCAATAACCCATTCGTCAGAACGGGTGTCATAGCTTGCTCTTGTCTTGCTCGCTTGAGCATCACTACCTGCACTTGCTTCTGTAAGACCGAAGGCCCAGAGCCCTGTTCCTGTGCAAAGCTGGGGGAGGAATCGCCTCTTCTGTTCGTCCGTGCCGTAGTCGTTGAGGGGGCCAATCCCTAGGCTGTTGTGGGCTGCGATGGTTGCAGCTTGAGATCCATCTACTTTGGCAAGTTCTTCAACAGCAGCAAGGTAGGCTGAATACCCCAGACCATGTCCACCAAAGCGGGGATCAATAAAAGTCCCAAACAGACCAAGGTCTCCCATCTCTTTGGTGAGCTCATAGGAAAACTCTTCTTTTTCGTCGAGCTCGTGTGCTAAGGGGGCAATTCTCTTCCGAGCAAATTCACCCACAGAATCGCGAAGCAGTTGCTCTTCAACCTGGTTTCCACCATCACTCGCTGTCTTCATCTGGCCTCCTTGTGTTTAAGCCTGCCCTTCCTTCACGACTCTCAGCCCCAAAGAGAATGGCGAGAAAGGACTTATATCTTTGAGGAGAGATCAGTCCTTTTTTGACAGCTTCTTGGACTGCGCAATGGGGTTCAGTCTGATGAGTGCACTCTCCGAATTTACATTGAGCGGCATGAGGTGCTATTTCAACAAAGCAGGAGCTTAGATCAAAGGGGGTTTTTTCTTCAATAAGAAAACTGCGGATTCCAGGTGTGTCGATCACAAAGCCTCCACTCCGCCCTAGCCTAATCAAACTGGCATAACTGGTCGTGTGACGTCCTTTTGTCAAGATAGATTCTGTTTCGACATCTTGTTCAATCTCTGGCTTCATCAGGTTAATGATGGAGGATTTTCCGACCCCCGAATGACCGGAAAGCAAGGAAATTTGCGCTGAGAAGATGGCTTCGAGTTCGGATCTTATTTTGGTTCCAGGTTTATCGGCTTGTATACTAAGCACTTTGTAACCTAGCCCGCGATAGATCTCTAGCATTTCCTTGCACTCTTCTTGGACGCTAGGCTTGCTTGTTTTAAGCAGGTCCAATTTGTTGAAAACCAAGACCGGCTTTAAGTCCTGCTCTTCAGCGAGCACAATATAGCGATCGATAAGCCCCCATTTAACTTTTGGTGCGACAAAACTAGAGACAATCAGGAGTTGGGTAAGGTTGGCGGCTAGTACATGTTTGCGGTGTGCGCCCATAGGGTCGAGACGAGCGATTTGTGAAGAACGTTTGGCCCGGAACTGGACCAGACAGTGCGGCAGTTTCTCTTCAGCTTCTTCTTCCAATTCATCTTTGGCTATCGCTATCTTCTTGTCTTGTTCTTCGTCCCTTGGTTCTGGCATGCACAGGACTCTATCTCCGACGGCTAAAAAATTCCGCTCCGTTCTATCCATCTGCAGATATTTTCTTGCCACAGAACCAAGCCAGACATCGTTTGTTTCGATCTTCCCACCCAATTTTTCTGGTGAGACGAATACGTACCTCTTGTGTACTTCTACAACTCTTGCTGCGAAAGATCCTTTCTCAATAAAAGGTTTCCATTGTTCTTCGGAGAGTTCGAGCTCTTCTTCTGCTAGGCTTTCACCTTTTTTAAAATGATGCTTATGTGCTTTTGTTTTTTTCATTTGAAAGCAGGGAATCTCCCTGTCGTCTTATACGGCCAATCTTCACAAGAACATCCACGAATTGCTTAAAGGCAACGGGATCCCACTCTTCTTGTCCCAAATCTTCAGAAAGTAAGTTAAAACGTTTCGACATATCTCGGCACTCTTTTTCAAAGGCGTCTGCGGGTATTTTTTTATCTGCCTGCTCGAGTCTCTTGTCGAGGATTTCACAAAAGCTACTGTATCGCGCGATCTTAGATCCAACAATTTTACCCAAAATAGAAAAGAAGAAAAATTTTTCTGAAGAGTTCTCAGCGGGCTGGAAGGTTTTAGTATCTTGATGATGGGCAGGGCGAGAAAGGCAGAACAGACCCTTATCAGGAAACTCTTCCGATTCTTTTTCTAAGCCCGGTAGAGAAGGGGTCAGAGACTCTGTCCGCGCTTCTACGATGTGAAGATAGCCAAGCTGGACCATGGATCTTAGTTGTGAAGTCAGAACGGAGTCGAGCTGTTCAGGGGGCCACTTTAAACAGCAGACCTCCTCTAGGAAGGGATAGATTTCTAGACTTCGTAATTTAAGGTCAGCAAAACTCAGCTCTTGGTATTTGCAAAAAAGAAAAGCGATCAAAGAAGGGACTGCAAGAAGCGGCAAACTCATGTTGCTGTAGTAATGCAAAACAGCGGCTTCTTGCTCATCTAGATAGAAGAGATCTCCGCTGGGATGAGCGAAACGCTTGAAATGTGTCAAGCCCTCCACGTAGTTCAAGTGTTCTTCAAAGGGGCGTTCGGGAAGGGGTAGGCCCTCTTCGTAAGGGGATAAGCTTAAGAGCTCAGTCATTTGCTCAGCTAATTTGAGGAGCTCAGATTCCAGCACAGCTTTTTTGGGTAAAACAAGCATGAGGGTTGCAAATAAAGACGTAGGGCAAAGACGAGAGGCCCGGTTGATTCTCCTCATAATCTCGGAGGCGATTTCTTGGATGTTCTCTGCTTCTGTCTTTGATACGGAGCTCTGTGTTTCAAGAAAGTTCTTAAGATCGAGGGGCTCACCAAAACTGATGTAGGCTTTTCCTAAATGAGCTTTAAAGATGCTGCGAGCGCGAAGCATCTGCGCAAAGGACTCCGATTTCTTAGCTTTGCCTCTCAGCTCGAGAACGTAGTTTTTAGCCTCCATCAGGCGATCGTAGCTGATCGACATGGGAACAAGTAGTAGAGGTTTTTGATTGTTGACATTCTTCTGGAAACTGTGGACTACCATAGAGAGCATGCCCGTCTTGGGCGGGAGAAGATGTCCTGTCCGACTCCGTCCTCCTTCCATGTAAAAACAGACTGGGAACGCATTTTCGATGAGAAAGCGCACATACTCACTGAAGACGAGTTGGTAGAGTCTGTTGCCTGCAAAACTTCTGCGAATGAAAAAACCACCCCCGCGGCGGATGATGGGTCCTGCTGGCCAAAAGCTGAGATTGTGGCCAGCAGCTGTGTGAGGCGGCATGAGACCGATGGTATACAGAACAGAGCCAACCAGAAGATAGTCCATATGGCTACGATGACAGGGGAGGTAGACAAGGTTGTAGTTCTCGGCTAGTTTGCGAATTTTTTCGCCATCCCGGATTTCGAGCCCTTGGAAGATCCTCGCCCAAGTCCAAGTCAGCAGTCTGTCGAAAAAGCGAACAACTGGGTAGGACATGTTGGCTGCAATTTCATCCAGATATCTTCTTGCCTGGATTTCAATAGTCTCTCGTTCCTTCCCCTTGGTCTCGACCTCCTGATCGATGAAATGAGCGATGGCTTTGGAGAGCATGACTCGTTCAATGACATGTCGCCGATCGTAAAGGGAAGGACCGACGAGGGCGTCTCTTTGCTTGCGAAAGTGAACACGGAGAACGCGGCGTAGTTTTTTCGTGCTGTCTTCCTGGCTCATCTTTTCATCAAGTAAGGACTTGATAGAGATAGGCTTGCCAAAATTACAGAAGACATTGCGGCCTTGAATAAAAAACGTAAAAAACCTTTGGAATAAACCGCCGTTTGCGTCGTCAAAAAAGAGGAGTTTGAAGATGGACTTTTCATCGGAGCCTGGGTTTCTTCCCCAGAAGATAGAAACCGGGACGATCTGTATATCTGCAGCCAAAGATGAGGTGTGCTCGACGAGCTCATGAAGAGCGGTCGGTATGAACTTCTCCCGCCTGCGGGCTAGAATTCCTAGTTTAGTAAGGCATAGATAAGCTGCCTGGCCACCTACGGATAATGATCTAATTTTAAAGAGGGGACGGGGCAAACCAGATTGCTGGCAGTGTCGGTCCAAAATCAGGAGATCAAAGAGGGAGCGAGAGGCAAGGACATAACAAATGGGTTGATCAATGCGTAAAGAGAGGTCTTCGTTTGGGTTCTTAGGAAAAACCTTACTTCTGATCCAGAGATAAAGGATACTTTTTAGCCACCAGAAGAAGTGCATGGCATTTTTTTCTGGTATTTGCGCTGGTACCGAGAAAGGCATATGGAATGGTCCCCCCTTTACAGCCAAAGAACTAGCTAGGAAGGATGGTGGGGATGGGGAGAGTCGAACTCCCACACCTTACGGCACTAGATTCTAAGTCTAGCGTGTCTGCCATTTCACCACATCCCCGTATTCCTGTATCTCAGTTTGCGGTCCATCTCAGTCTGTCCACTCCCAGCTTTAGGAGGCAGCCCAAGGATCTTTGCCATACTTAGCAAAGACTTGTCAAGGCTCTTAGTTGCTTAGTCCTTAATTCGCTAATCTTTTCCCAAAGATTTCCGATCCCCAAAAAGAACGTTTCGTCTTTCTAAAAGAAGACAGACAAAAATCAGTCATCGAGGTAGATTATGATTAAATCTTTTCAAATGACCAAAAGAACTGAGATAGCCTGCGAGAGACGAAGACGTGCTTACTATCTCATCATAACTGTCGCTCTTTTCTTTTCTCTTAGTCGAGTAGTGCGTGCGGCGGAGAAAACTAATTACTTAGAAAAAGAATATGAGATCGTGGGTGCTTTTATATCCGACTCGGCAGATAAAAAAAGTATAGTCGTCCTCCGCGATAAAGTGCATCGTGATACGAGTGTCTTATCTGAAGGTGATTTTTTAAAGCACTCCAGCTCCACCAAGGTCCAGAGCATAACAAAAGGTCGCATCGTTTTTGAAAATAGTGGTTTTACTGAAGAACTGTTTTATGGTGGAATGACTAAGCAAGAGTTTCAATCAAGTGATGAGGTTACTCAATTTCTTGAGGACGACAGTGACGATGATGCTTCTGATACACAAGAAGGAGAGCTCCTTTTTGGCGCTGCCAAAAGCAAGGCGGATGCGAATAGAGCGCAAAGGGCGAGAGCTTCTGAGAAGTTTTTTACCTTTGGTAAAATCAACCCAGCTTCGTATTCTCTAAAGGTTGAAGATATAAAAGTAAAAAATTATAATTGGGGTGAAATTTCTAATGATATCGTGGTACAAGAGCCTGAAACAGAACCCGCTGGGGGACAGCTTGATATGACCACTGTCACAGGTGCAGAAGGGCAAACTGACAGTCTTGGCACTAGTGTAGGGGAACAAGTTGACAGTCCTGGAGCAAGCGAATAGACCGATAGTTCTGGAAAAGTTGAGTAAAGTGTATGGAAGCAAGCAAGCTCTCAACTCCGTTTCTTTTGCTATAGAACGTGCAGAAATCTTTGGGTTGCTGGGCCCCAACGGGGCAGGAAAAACCTCTCTGATCTCTATATTGACGAGTTTAGAACAGCCTAGTTCGGGACAAGCCTATATTTTTGCAAAGGATGTCCGAGAAAATAACAAACATATCAAAACGCAGATTGGCGTTGTGCCCCAGGAACTTGTCAACCATGGGTTCTTTACGGTGAGAGAAGTTCTGGAATTCCAGTCAGGTTACTTTGGACTTAAAAATAATAAAGCTCGAATTGATGATCTTCTCGAGCGACTTAAGCTTGCCGATGTACAGAGGAAGAGAATACTCCAGCTTAGTGGAGGGATGAGGCGACGCTTCATGATCGCAAAAGCTCTTGTCCACGAACCTAAAATCCTCCTGCTCGATGAACCGACAGCTGGGGTCGACCTAGAACTACGTCTCTCGTTGTGGGATTTTGTGACAGACTTGAATCGTAAAGGTCTGACGATACTTCTGACAACCCACTATCTTGAAGAAGCCCAGACTCTCTGCGATCGTATCGCTATATTGAATCGAGGAGAGCTCAAATGCTTGGGCAAAACAAAAGATATCATATCGTCTTTAACGACGAGAAAAATTCGAATCCTTCTCAAAGGACCCATTCCCGATTTCGAACACCCCTATTTGAGAAAAATTTTAGGTCAAACCCTAGAGTTTCATATCCCTGCACAGATGGAATTTGGTTCCTTGCTGGCTCAGATCCCCTGCAGACTTGAGAACTTGGCAGACATACAGATGGAAGAAGGAAACCTCGAAGAAGCGATGATTCAGATCTTAAAATCTTAGCGGTCTATCAAGGAGGATTAGGGAAACTGTGCGGCTAATTTCCCAGAAGACAAAACTAGGTATTAACTTCTTGTGATTTGGAGTCTTTGGAGTTTTGTTCTTTACTCGCTTCAATCAATTCACGCAACTTCTGATTTTCAAAGAAGCTAGCATTTTTCTTGAGCTCTTCAAGGATATTGTGTCGAACTGTATACTGACTTTGATTCAGTATAATTTGCTTCCCTTTTTTATTTCTCAGATTAAATATAACCGGAGCTTTTAGGTTGGCGGTCATATTTTGAGGATTAGCAGGCATCGTCACGATAGAAGAGATGACGGCATCTTCTTCTTTGGTCAACTCCAGGTCGCTGACCTCTGCCTCTAGGACTTCCACAATATAGTCTGGTTTGAACAGAAGTGGATTGATCAGGACAAAGGCAATGGCGGGGTCCTCTAAGGACTGCAACCACTTGAAGGGAGAGTCCTTGTCGTGGTCAAGAAGCACATATTTTTTTAGTTCAGAAAACCCGATAATCCCACTTGGGAGTTCTATAACATCGGACTCACTGATATCCATCTCTCCAAACCGAGTGGTCTTGACCTTCATAGAAGCGGCCTCCCCGCATATGCGTGCTTTAAATCTATCTTAGCTCGAACTAGGTTTTTTATGCAAATTTTGGCGAGACGTTTCTAAAGACGGATGGTCTTCCTCGCTAGAGTTTCTGCGCAAACGAATAGAGCTGGCCCTGGATTTGTGATCCGATTCAAGTAAAGCGCTGAATTCAGGTGGGGGTATCCTACTAGATTGAGAAGCTTTTTCATTCTCTTTTCTGATGCGCTGGAAAACTTCCTCCCGATGGACAAGAGTGTTGGCGCTGGCTTCAACCCCAAGGCGGACTTGTTTACCTTTTATCTGCATGACAACAACCGTGATGTCGTCACCGATCGAAATGGCTTCACCAAGCTTTCTTGTAAGAACAAGCACAGGTTTTCCCATTCTAGCAAGGAGAGGGCAGGAAACTGGCAGCCGGCTTCCTGCATTGTGAGTTCTTCATTTAAGTATAGCACCAGGACTGTCGTTTTAGTTTTTCGACACGGATGGAAGTGATGGGCTGGTATAAATCTGTTTTAAAATAAGAAGCTTTAGTTTATATTTCAACATTCCGATCCAAAATTGGGGGTGTACTGGTTTTGACAGGCGAGGTAGATGCTTTGGAGAGCATGCCCAGGGTGGGAACGCAACCTGGCCAAAAGGCGTTTCACAGCTTAATTGACAATCAATTAGCTCTTGCTGCCTAATATTTAAGGGCAGCCGGCTTTATGAAGGTAGTTGGAGCCTCTATAAAGTTGTAATTTTCACCAACTAAGAAGACCTCCGCCGCCTAGAGGGGGATCTTCCGACAATTTTTGGGCTTTCGGGGTTTGAGCTTGCCTATGCACTACAAACCCAAGAGGATAAGCATACGGCTAAGCATGTAGCGTTCCTTGTGTCTCTTGTCTGGACGTGGGTTCAATTCCCACCACCTCCACCTTTTCGGAATCCAACCAAGTCCGATAGTGTCCAGAAAGCCCTGATAATACTAGAATCCATCCAAAACCGCATCCATTAAGAATCAACGAAGTCCATTGACATCCGGGGGCAACTGGGGGCAATCTTGGGGGCAAATGACCCTTTGTAGAAGCGGGATGCCCCCAATGCCTTTGACCGAAGTAAAAATCAAAAATGCTAAATCCGAAGAAAAGCCTGTCCGAATGTGGGATTCGGGAGGACTGTACCTCGAAATTGCTCCCAGCGGGGGCAAGTGGTGGCGGTGGAAATATCGATTTGGGGGCAAGGAGAAACGCCTAAGCCTGGGAGTCTATCCTGACGTTGGGCTTAAAGACGCTCGTGACAGGAGAGATGAGGCTCGAAAATTGTTGGCTTCGGAGGTCGATCCTGGCGAAAATCGTAAAGCTGTGAAAAAAGCAAAAGGAGAAAACGCCGCCAATAGCTTTGAAGCCCTTGCCCGTGAGTGGTTGGGCAAATACTCTCAGAGGTGGAGCGAAGGACACTGTGACCGACTTCTAAAGAGTCTTGAGAGAGACATTTTCCCTTGGGTTGGTTCAAAACCTATTGCCGATGTGAGCGCTCCCGAACTCTTAGCTACTCTTCGCCGAATTGAAGATCGTGGTGCGTTAGAAACTGCACATCGCATTCTCTCAAATTGTGGACAAATCTTTAGGTATGCAATTGCTACAGGACGAGCTGAACGTAATCCAGCAAGTGACTTGAAGGGTGCTCTTCCTCCAGTAAAAGGAGGACACCTGGCTTCTACCACTGATCCAAAGAAGGTTGGAGAGCTGCTGCGAGTTCTTGATGGATATCAAGGTACTCTCATGGTCAGTTGCGCTTTGAAGCTTGCTCCTCTGCTCTTTGTCCGGCCTGGTGAACTTCGACAAATGAAATGGGGAGATATTGATTTTGAAGTAGCGGAGTGGCGTTTTATTGTTACCAAAACTAGGACACCCCTCATAGTCCCGCTTGCCAAGCAATCCCTTGTAATACTGCAAGAGCTCCGTCCACTCACAGGAGCTGATATTTACGTATTCCCAAGCCCAAGGGCTCATAACAAACCGATGAGCGATAATGCTATTCTTTCAGCTCTTCGACGCTGTGGAATTCCCAAAGAAGAAATGAGTGGTCATGGTTTTCGTGCTATGGCTCGCACCATACTCGACGAAGTCTTAGGGGTACGCCCTGACTTTATCGAGCATCAGCTAGCACACGCGGTTCGTGATCCTAATGGTCGTGCATATAATAGGACTGCACATTTAGCTGAGCGCAAGAAGATGATGCAGTTATGGGCTGATTATTTAGAAAATCTGAAATATGGCCATGATCTTTAACATAAATATCGGAGTAGAAGCCTAATGAAGGAATTTCGATAGAAGAAGCTCTTCAGTTAGGTTCTGAATCTAAGCGTTTAGAGTTTAAAGCTTCTGGATCATTCAGTGATTTGTCCCTCAAGTTGAAAGTAATAAAGGCAATGTTAGCGATGGGTAATAATCAAGATGGGGGAACCACTGTTATCGGACTCAAGGACATTAGCCATAAAACCTCTTTCAGAGATTTTTAAACGTTTTGGCTGGAATACCTCAGAGCAAGTCATTAAAGAAATCCAAGCGGAACTAAAGCGTTAGTCGTTGATTTTCTTCTTGATCTTATATTGGACATAGATGTACAACTTTGGATACAAATCGATTGACCAGCACGCGAGATATATTGTGCTCCTGTTTCGGAAAAAATGTATACGTACAGGATAAATGGGTTTGCATTAAGGACCTAAATTTTTCGGTATAACAGGGCCCTTTCTCTAAGATCAAGGTCTTCGCCGAGACCGAGTTTAATACAAAAAAAACACGGCTACCGAACAACTTTTTCGCACCAATTGGTGCAATAGAGGTGTTTTGTGGCTATTTTTCAAGCCCAATTTACGCACAGTATAATCCCTGACATTGGTTATCTTCGACTTAAGCAAATCTTGGGAAATCCAAGATCAAATCCCCCCATTCCACCTTTGATCCCTATCGGAAAATCTACATGGTGGGCAGGTATCAAAACGGGAAAGTACCCAAAGCCTATGAAGCTCGGACCACGCACAAGTGTTTGGAGAGTGGAAGATATTAGGCATCTAATCGAAAAATTTGCAACATAGACAAAATTTTTAGTCAGGAAAATAAGGGATCTCATAATAAATGGGAGACCTAAATGCAGAGTCGATAGTAAAAAATAAGAAATTTTTATATCACTCAGCGGAAATTTTCCAGACAGAATTGGTGATGAAAATTAGCTGTTTTACAGCATGTGACTATGCTTTGTCAAAAAAATTAATAAAGGAAATAACAGTGAAGATTTTCAACAAAACAGAACTAGTTAGCGCCCTTACTAATAGAGGCTTTCAATATAAATCAAGCTCATCAAATCAAATTAATGTCCGTGAATGTCTGTTTTGTCACGATACAAAAAGTAAAATAGACAATCTGTACAAACTCTACATAAGCAAGGATAACGGGGCATATTTTTGTCATCGATGCGGTTCAAAAGGTTCTTTTTCTTCTCTTTACACAAAAATTCTCGGATTTAACTCGTCCCTTGCTCAGCGACATGAAGTTAAGTCGCATTTTAAAATAACCAAAAGATATTTATACATGGACGACAATGGAAGAGAACATTTACGAATAACTCGCCTTGAAAATCCTCAAGGGCAAAAAAAGTTTTTCCAAGAGTTTCACGACGGAAAAATATTTAAGCTAGGAGGAGCCCGCCGCCAAGTTCAACCGTACAGGTTCAGCATATGGAAAAATCATCCCAAAATATATCTTGTTGAAGGTGAAAAATGCGTTGAAGCAATTTCAGATCTAAATCACCCGGAAGTAGATGCAACAACAACACCTGGTGGCTGTAAGAATTGGAAACAGGAATATGCTAATTTTTTTACAGGAAAAGTAGTTGGCATTCTTCCCGACAATGATGAGCCTGGACACCAATATGCTCAAGCAGCATTTATCGATATTCAAAGAGTTGCTAGGTTTGTCTATATCGTCGATCTACCTGGTCTCGATGAAGGTGAAGATATTTTTGACTGGATTATGAAAAATAAAAACCCAATTGAAAATCTAATCCGCCACATGCGTTCTTCTTTTGAAAAACGAAAAAATTTCCTCAAATCTGCCAGGGAAGGGTCAAAATGATTTCTATAAATCATGATAAAAATGTAATCGAAATCCTTCCTCTAAGGAGAAAGCCACACGCCGGAGACGAATACCCTATTGAATGGTTAGGTAGTCTCGCTCCTGTCGTAAAAGACATAGTTAAGTCAGTTCAATGTTCACCTGCAATTGCTGCACAAAGCGTTCTTGCGTCTGTATCTCATGCAGTTCAACGCTTTGCAAATATCTCAATAGATGGCCGAGAATCCCCTATTTCTCTATTTTTATTGACGGTTGCAGAGTCCGGCGAGAGAAAAACAACTGCCGATAAAATTGCGATGTCGGCTCAGACTGAGTATCAGAGTGAGATCAACCTTTCTTATGAAGACCAATTAAAATTGTATAATGATGATAAAGAAACCTATGAAGAGGAAAGACGAAAGATACTGAAAACAAATAAAGGTCCAGAAGAAAAGAAGAAATCTCTTTCGCAACTGAAGGCCCCTCTTTTGCCCATGAGCCCAATTTTACTCATGCAAGAACCTACCTATGAAGGAATGATAAGGCATTTTAGTAGTGGTTCACCGAGTCTTGGGATCTGTTCCAATGAGGGTGGACGTCTCTTTGGAGGTCATGCAATGAACAAAGAAAATGAACTGAAAATGATAACCGGGCTAAGTGAGCTTTGGGATGGCAGTCCCATTACACGAGTTCGTGTCCTTGACGGTGCATCACTACTGACAGGACGACGACTCTCTTTGCATCTAATGATGCAGCCTATTGTGGCAAGCAAAGTACTTTCTAGCCCTTTGCTGAATGGGCAAGGATTTTTAGGACGGTGTCTGATTGCAATACCAGAGCCAAAAGCTGGGTCTAGGTCCTACCATCAATTTGATATTGCTAATAGCACTGTAATTCTCGATTACAAGAGCCGGTTACATCATATCCTTTGTTTGAAAGCAAACGTTGAGACTGCAGATGCTCGAATTTTGAAGCCAAGACAGATGAAATTGACCGAAGAAGCAAAGGTGCTTTGGATATCGTTTTATAATGATACGGAGGGTCATCAAGCTGCTGAAGGAAAATTTTTATCA
Organism: Oligoflexales bacterium; assembly: GCA_017985985.1. Taxonomy (GTDB): domain Bacteria; phylum Bdellovibrionota_B; class Oligoflexia; order Oligoflexales; family Bog-1112; genus JAGNWK01. The sequence continues at coordinate 2,630 of JAGNWK010000067.1, read as the reverse complement.
ATTAAACCCTTTGCGAGTAAAGCGTCTGAACATTCACTGCGTTTAGCTGCAGTACTTGCTCTCTACGAAAATCCTCATGCCTCTGAGATAAGCTGCGATGAAATAAGATGTGGTATTGAACTGGCTAAATTTTACTTGCATGAAACTTTGCGGATAGCTGAAACTTCGCAAATTGATCCGCAAATAATTCTAGCAGAAAAACTCTTGAGCTGGATTGTAAAAGAAAAGAGTTCCTGTGTCTATCTTCCTAGAGTCTACCAACATGGTCCAGGTGAATTACGGACTGCAGCAAAAGCAAAGGAAGCGATCCAAATTCTTGTAGATCATGGTTATCTCTTTCAAATTCCAAATGGTATTGAGATTGAAGGGCAGAAGAGGAAGCATGCGTGGGGAGTTAACCCAAATGTTAATCTAATTTCATAAAATTATAAGATCAATGCTAAAACTGCTAATTCAGCTAAGATTAGCAGTTTTAGCAAAATTAGCATGACGTCTGTCATAGATACTTTTATTTAAGATTCTTTTGGAAGACAGTCTTTTACTAACTTAGACGACATTTACCCTGACACAGGGGGACTCACAAAAGATATATGGGAGAATGAAATGCAATTATAATAATCTAAAGAAAACAGATTCAGGAATAGTTTCATAACTTTCTAAAGTAGGAAAAATTGGAAATGGGCCAAAATAAGGGGTGTAAGAAGGCTCCAAATAGTGGTCGTAAATCAGGGACGCCTAATAAACGAAGTATTTTCTCGGTAAGCTCTCGTTTGAGTGAATTGGATTATGACATTGTAGAAAAAATTTTAGATGACATCCAAGCCATCAGCGCCCCCGAGCTCCGTGTTAAGGCCCATTTTCAATTACTCGAATATTGTGATGCTAAACGAAAGACCATTGAAGTTACGCAAAAGCCAATTGATCTGAGTAGTAAATCGATTTCCGAAAAGATTGCCCTAGGAAAAGAGGCTATAAAATTTTTGGAAGAGAAAGGAAATTTTACGACTTAAAAAGTAGATCTAACTTTCCATAAAAAATTGTTGAATACAATTTTAAAGAGGACGTCATGATGGAGTAAGGATTACAATTTGTATTAACTATTGAAAAGAACTAAACGTTTTTGAAAGCTTTACCGAGGCCATCCGTAGCTCATCGATTGAGAGATCTAGCTGTCCGACTTCTCTCGGCGGAGAGGAGAGCCTGTTGAGCTTCTTCAATTGATTCCACGCGGAGAATTGCCGGCCTCTTTCTGAAAATATCAAACATTTTTGGATTCAACCAGTGCTGCGGTCTTGTTATTCAATGTTTTCGAGGACGCTGGGAATTTATCAGTACCCAGTGAGGATTTTAAATTTTTAGGATCTCTGACAAACTTAAGTTACCGTCAGGCCATCGAACTCACGGTGGCAGAGAACAATAAAAAATTTGCCATGGATCTTGTGGGAGCCTTTATAAGGCTCAAGAAAAAAGAAGAGATTTGTGGAGTGTTATTTTGCCTAATCTTCTTCATCATCAACGGCAATAGTTTGTTGTCTGGGTTCCTTTATTTGTAAATGGTTTTATGCAGCTTGAAAAACACGATCTTTATCCAAACACCCCTTCCAATACTCATAAAGCAGAACCATCGCAAAAGTATCAAGCTCACAGTATTTAAGCAAAGCAGAAGCAAGGGCGTCTCGCTCAATATCTGACATCTCCGTAAATTGCATCATTGCGTATGCGGTCATTGCAGCTCCACCGTCAGCCAATTCATCTTCACCAAAAATAAAATTTAGTTCATGTCCCAATCCTTGATAAATAGGGGGAAGCTGCTTGTAAGGGTCTTTTACATTCCCTTGAGAGTCGTACTCTATCAGGGTTAAAGATTTGTGATTTAGACTTTTGATACCATCTGGTGTGCCATAAGTTGGTTTTGAGTAACGTTCCTTAAGAAGGTCAGACGTATTGAGTATGGCAGGCAATACTTTTTTGATGGAGTTTGAGCCTTTGGTGAGAGGATGGTAAAAATACTTTTTTACCATCTTACAAAGATCAACCATCACACGATCGCCACACCACTGATCAACAGATTTTTCTCCTGCCTTAGTAATAGTTTCAATCCAAGCTATTAAATCTTGGGCATCTGTTTCTTTTGATTGTTTTAGTTGTTCGCGTATTTGACATAACACTGTGTTTTCATGGGGGGCATAACTAAAAATTGTCCCCCGATCCTTTTCAAGAACTCGTTTTAAACTTCTAACGAAATCAAAATTAGGGAAAATTCCACGATGTTTATTTAAATATTGATCGGCATGTTCAATCCGACCATCTTCATAAACCACATGGTGGGAGAATTGAAAAGCCACTTGCTCATAAGGTCTCCGACCCTTATTAAACGGAATCGCAACCATAGTGGTTTCAAAATCGATAAAGTGCAGTGGAAATTTCCATGATGAGAACTCTCCTTTTAAAGCATCCTTATCGATATAAGGGTCATGGCGACCTTTTTGATTCCATTCGATCTGAGTCCATTGCCTCTCTGTCATGGATAATCCATCTTCATCAACTTTTGACTCTTTGATCTCAAAATTATCTTTGGTGATCTGATTAATAAAAAATATGTCTTTATCGATTAATTTTTGCGACCCTTT
>JAGNWK010000066.1 GCA_017985985.1 Oligoflexales bacterium | reverse complement strand
AGCAACCTCAGCCTTTTGTACTCGAAAAAAGCTCTTTTCAGATGCATCTGGACCAAATTTTCCAAAAATGCGGGAGAGGAATCTTTTCACAGTAGCCAATGCTCCTTCTTCTTTTATATTCAAACGTTCTACATAAAAGCCGTTTTTCTCTAGGTCAGTTTTAATTTTAACTTGCTCTGCTAAAGTCGCATTTTTGTTTATAGCTATAAGTCCAGGAGCATCCCCTAATTCCTTAAGTTTTTGGATATCCAACCCAGCGCTGTGGACCTTTATGGTTTTTTTAACTCCTTTCCGGCTTGTGTAAGAAACCTCTGTTTCTCCTAAACTCCCCGTCTTTTCTACCACTACTTCCTCAACTTTCATGCCATTGGGTTCAGCAGGAATTCGTGGTGGTGGTGATAAGGGGTTCCTACTGACAGGGCTTTGAGGTGAGGGCTCAGAAGTCTCAGACCCACCCGCAACACTGCTGCGAGATGGAGTATCAGACATAGCAGAAAAAGGTGTAAAAGATGGGGATGTGCCAGTCGTGCCAGGCAATGTACGGTCAGACGGTACAACTGTGGCTTTTGGTGCCAACCCAAAACTAGATTCTTCTTCTCCAGTTAGAACATAAATATTCTCTAATTCCTCTTCTAATTCTTCCTCCGTTAGTTCTAAAGTAGGTATATTTGCCTCATCTGAGGGAGAAGATTCAGAATTAGGGAGGGTGTTCATTTCAATTTTCTGCGTAGGTTCTTTCAACTCATGCCTACGCTGCCTACACCCCTGAGAAATGACAAAGATCAAACTTAAAGCCAAAGCACTTTGCCGATACATAGATATCTCTCCAATAAAAGCTGCAGAGGATACTAGTTAATCCTAACGTTTTCAAAGTCATTTAAACAGAGACTTTTTTGCCGAGTTATGAAGCATGAAGAGCGTCAAATTTGTCATTGGCCCTCATTCTAAAACATGTATTTCATCCATGCTAGAGGAGGAGCTATGAAGGTCGGATATGTCTATCTTCTTGCGAATATATCAAACACAGTTGTCTATACCGGATTTACTACAAATTTACGGCGAAGATTATGGGAACATAAAACTGGAATTTTTGATGGATTTACAAAAAAGTATAATGTCACGAAACTTGTATACTATGAAACGATAGGATCGATTAGAGATGGAATTGCCCGGGAAAAGATGATTAAAGATGGATCGAGATTGAAGAAAGAAGCGCTCATTTATTCAATGAATCCTGATTGGAAGGATCTTTCAAATGATCTTTAGAATGATAGTGATTGCTTCGTCGCTCTGCTCCTCGCAATGACGTTGATACGTTAGGCTCCGCAGTCAAGCAGAACCTCGTCATTGCGAGCTCAGAACCTCGTCATTGCGAGCGCAGCGAAGCAATCTCCATGTTAAAGACAAGATTGCTTCGTCGCTCTGCTCCTCGCAATGACGAAATTGGAATACGTAGACAGGTTGGAACGCAGCGAAGCAATGCTTTTAGCCGGTTTTGCTGTATCGAACGGTGTTGGTATCAGCTATGCCTTTCATCTCTAGCATAACGGAAGCCTGACTTTCTGGTCGATGAAGGAAGTAGCCCTGAGCGAGATCGACTCCCAGATCTCTGATAGCGATCAATTCCTGGGCTCTCTCAACACCTTCAGCGAGGACGACAGCCCCCGTCGATTTTCCTGCGTCGACGATTCCTTTTACGAACGCTCTTTTTTGGTCTTCAAGGTGAATGTTCTCGATGAGACTTTGGTCTATTTTGATAATGTTTGGTTGAATTTGGATAATTCGATCAACCCCTGCATAACCCCGACCAAAATCGTCGATAGCCACTCCAAAATTATACTTAGAAAGACTTTCTCTAGCTTTCTGGAGGAGGGCGAGATTGTTGATGGCCTCTGTCTCTGAGACTTCAAAAATCAAGGTCGCATTTTCAGGGATGAGATGTTTGAGTTGATGAATATAATAAAAGTTTCTGGGAAGAATATTGACCATGAGATGGTAGGGTATGCTTTTAAATCCAAGCATGGCCGACCGGAAACAAGCTTGATCAAGCTCTAGAGTGAGACTGACTTCTTCAGCCAGTGCAAATAGGACTTTGGGGTTGAGAAAATGGATGTCTATCCAGGTCGTTGAATCCTTCATGTGCCGACGGAGGATATCTTTATTGACTCGGACGAGAGACTCAAAGGCGTAAAGACTGTGTTTAAAATAGTTGAGTGGATTTTCTTTTGTGACTTTGTCGAGATTATTCCAGTCTATTTTTTTGAGTTCAAAAACACCTTGAAAATGGGCGTCAAGGATTCCGGGAGCCTGGATCATTGTCTGCATGAACTCTTTTTTTCTCAACGCCATCCTTCTATTTTGAGCGGCAGAGCTATCTCGACATTCTTCGAAGAGATTTTCGATAAGATCAACGCCATCCACACAGGGGTTGTTCAATGCAGTGGCATAACCAACGCTAAATTGAGGTGTGAAATCTAGAAATTTAGGGAGTATGCGACTCGGTGAGTTGTCAAATATTTCAGCCCAAAATAAATTTTCTAACTTCATAGTGACACGGTCAGCTAGTTTTTCAAGATCTCCTGGTAAAGCGATGTTTCCATTGCTGCCAGCAGCACTTCGTGGGCGTTCGAGAAAGATGTAGAACGTATCCCCATGAAGACTTTTTCGGCAGAGTACGTCTGTACTTCGAAAACTACCCTTTGCGCCCCAGAGACTGAGTAAGGTCTTGTGGAGGCAGAGTTGAAGTTGTTGATGCACGTCTTTCCCATATTCAGAGATCAATTTGTGCAAATCATTAGCCTGTACACTAAGTATGCTTATAAAGCCCTGTGTCCTCAATATGTGAGAAGTGAGCTCTAAGCTGTATAGAGGGATGGTCTCTTTAAGGGAATCATTGTTCTTGCCAAGAACCGAACATGTGTCTAAAAAAGTTAAGATGTCGTGAGAGCTGGGATCTATCATAGAAAAAAATGAGCTGCCCTTTGCAATATGCGGCTCTACCACCTCAGACATGCCATCTGTGAGAAGAAGAACTGGAATTCTTTTCGACAGATTCGCTAAAGCATCTAACCAGAGGTTGTCTGGTAAAAAAGGAACGCTCGCATCTGCTATAATGGCCGAGGTTGAAGTCTCGTTTTTATAGAGGGGGGAAACACAGGAAGCCCCCTCTTCTATCTTTGCAAATTCATGGTGTAGGCCAAGCTCTTTTAAGCTTTTCTTGAGACTTTTTGCTAGCTTTTCATTTTTTATGAAAAAATAGATCATTGTATGATATACCTCTCCGTGTCACAAACACATTTTTAATGATCTCGGAATAACTCAGAAAAAAATAATGGGGAATTGGCGAACGATTTGTTTAGATTGAACTTTCTCTACTTACAAAAGATGGGAACTAGCTATCCACAGGACCTGTGGATAAGTGACTCCACTTAGGTCGAAAGCTCCCGTCATGACTTAACTTGTCCGGATTGTCTAAATATTGCGCAATCGAATCTGGTTGATTAAGGAATAGGCTATGTTGAGCATTTCTTCTCTTTTTTCTACGTGGGCTGTTTTGTGCAGGGATAGGGAAGCTAGCATAGCTTTCCCTGAAAGTTTAGACCCTAGGGTCTTAGATGCGGTCATCTATCTGCTTAGAGAGCATAGGTTTTTTAAAGTTTATTTGTTTTGTTCCAAAGAGGAAGGGCGGGAGGCCCTCATCAAACGGGGGCTAGTAGATCTCGCCTCCTATTTGGCGAGGATTGTGTGGTCCGATGAACTTGATCAAGATCTTGCAATAAAAATTTTTCATCATATCAAAATTGTTTTCGAAAAAAAAGGGAAAAAGTTCAAAGAAGAAGAGCTACGACTTTGGTCAACGCAGGCTCATCATCAGGCAGCTTATCTGCTCCATCTAGGGCAGGTTGACAGTGTCCTTGCTGGGGTGTGTTTAACAACAGCAGAAGTGATCCGAGCAGCCCTGTTTGGTGTTGGGATGGCCCCTGGTCTGCGGACATTGAGTGGAGCCTTTCTGCTAGAGAGACAGGACTGTCATTACCTCTATGCCGACTGTGCTGTCACAGTCGACCCAAGCGTGGAGCAGCTCCTTGAAGCAGCAGAGGCCTCTGTCAAGCTGTGGAGAGGCCTACTAGAGCCTCTGAATCACCAGATCCCTAGACTTGCTTTTCTGTCTTTTTCAAGCAAGGGCTCAGCTAGCCATCCTTCTACCGAGAAGATGGCTCGGGCAACTGCTTTGTTTAAAGAACGAAATCCTCTGGTTCTTTGTGATGGCGAACTGCAATTTGATGCAGCGATCGATCCTGCCGTTGCAGTGAGGAAGTCTCCGAAGGGTGACTTAGGGGGGACGGCAAATATTTTTATGTTCCCCGATCTAAATTCAGGGAACATTGCTTACAAAATTACGCAAAGGCTAGCTGGTTTCAATGCTTACGGCCCTCTTTTGCAGGGTTTGGCAAAACCTTACTATGATCTTTCTCGTGGAGCGACTGTCATGGACATTGTGGCCTGTGCTTATATTCAGATACTCTGTAAATAGGGGGATAATTCTAAACAGGGGGAACGCCATCTTTAGAGAAATAGGATGAAAACTCTAGAACCAAAAAACAGAAGAGAGTGGGGAAGGTGGCTGTTAAAGACTGCAGGTGCTGGGCTGTTTTTCCGTCAGCTTACTCTTCCCTTTTTTCTATCGTCTTGTAAAAAAGATGTGAAACCAGAAAAAGATGGACTTCAGCTTGGCGCTCAGGCTCCCCTTCCTACAGCAAAACAGGTGGAGTCAAAGAAAATTCTTTCCATAAAACCAGGGAGTCAAGTTCTTAGTGAAAGCTCGGAGCCTTCTTCCACTAACCTGTGTCGCTTAGACCTAGAACCTCTGATTCAGATCGACAAACTTGCAAGAGCCTCCGAGGATCTTGAACCAGAGTGCTTTCTTTATGTGGAGGAGTCCCAGTCTTTTTTCGCATTCCATCTGCCAAAATATCAGCATGGTTATCTGACAGAATATTACCTTACAGACGAGGGGGGCCGTCTTTTGGTGGGGAAGAGTGTCCAAGGGCATGTGGATGTTTCTAAGACAAAAAAGCTTAAGGTGCAGTATTACTCCGATCTTGCGGAGCTTCGTGGGCAAAAAATTTGTTTTATTTACAAAGTTCACGGTAAGTATTACCAGTATAGACTGGAGAGTCCTCTGGAAAGCAAAGTACTTTTTCGGGAGAAAAAAGTCAGGACTCTTCCCCCTTCTCAGATTCCATCTTTGTCTTTTGATTACGATTTTAGCGATAACGATCTAGAGTCTTTGAATAAAAATGATCCAGGTCAAAACATAGGATCCAGTTCGGGATGGCTTTATCAGAAAAATCCAAACTTATCTGGCTTTATACTTACCGATATGGTTGGTCGTGTTTTAGCAGAGGACGGGTCTGGGTATACTGATTTCTTAGAACACTCGATGATGATAGCCTATAGAGGCCTAGCAAATGATTACGAAAGATGTTTTTTAAGGGTTTATTAGGATTGAAACTTCCCTCAGCAATGAACAAAGATGGATTTCATAGAGTTGGCATAAACCAAACTCTTGAAAGGAGAGTTAATCGGCGATTTTTTTCAAAGCTGATTAGTTTTTCAAGTTTGGCTTTTTACTTTCAAAAGAAGATGAGCGATCCGGGGGATCTCTTAGCAGACGAGATACCCTGTGACATTAAAAATAACGAAGAGCCGATTTGGATTGATGCACCAAGAGTTCGTTGGTTTTTATCTGGTCTTTTTGCAGAGCAGAAAGTCACTCTTGCTCTCTGTATTCGCTTAAATCTTGATCAAAGATCTGGAGTGGCTATCGAAGGCCTGAGGAAGCTTGTCCTCACCGATGAGCAGAAAAATACGCTAGCTGTTCGAGTGTTCCCTATGCAGCAAAAAAAGACGATTTATACCATTTTTCATGATATAAGCCTTCCCTATCAGCGACTAGATATTCTGCTTCATGTAGAGATCTCAGGCGCTGTCGTTGGGAAAGAGAAAAAGACAGACGAGTTCGAGAGTTCATCTTCATTTAAAATCTATAAAATTTCGTTGAGTGCAGATAAGCTTCGTCCCTCTCAGGTCAGGGATTTACCCTGGCCAAGTCATCTCCTGTCTGATTTAGGAGCTATACTTTCTTCTCCTGTTTTAAGTCCCCTAGATTTGCATAAAGAAGATCTTCCAGATCTGTTATGTGAACAACACCCTGCTAAGAAGCGAGTGGTCGAAGAAAATTTCCAAAGATCGTGCACGACAAGACCCAGGGTCTATGCATTTTGGGATAGGAAAAGAAGTGGAAATACCGTGGATGTTTTGATTCAAAATCAGAATTATGGCCAAAAAAATGTTCTGCGATATATCTTGATAACAGATCCTGTTGGGAACTTACTGAGTGTTCATAAAAGAGCTTCCCTAGATTTTCATGATCAATTGTCGTTAGGACAGAGTGGTTCTGAAACTTTAAAATTGGGTTTGAAGTCAGATGAATTTTTGAAGGTTGCGGAATGTCCCTACCTTCTTCTTTTTTATGAATGTGTAGGGATCTCTTTATCGTTTAGGTTTATTTCCATTTCCTGATGAACAAAAACATGAAAAATTTATGTAACTTTTTTCTTTTCTTTTTTTTATCTCTCTTCTCCAGCTCTGTTTTGTGGTCGGCAGATAGAGACTCTTTGGAGAAAGCTCGACTGGCTTTACAAAATAAGGGTATGGCTGAAGCGGCTGCTTTTTATGGTGAAATACGCTACCCTTCTGATGCTTGGCTCGAGAAAGCAGAAGATTTTTTAAGACTGAAACTGATTCAACATCGGAACGAAGAGGCATGGAGATTAAGTCAAGTTTTGAAAAAAGTTGGGGTGGACCCTTCTCATAAGGGTTCTCTAGAGTATTACGAAGCCTTGTCGGCTTCTCTTGCTGGAATTTGTCCACTCATTTTTAATGTTCAGGATGAAAATTGGCGTCATTTACTCCAGGCTTATGCCTATCGCTTCCCAAGTCGATTTCTCTATGGTGGTGAGAAAGAAGATCCTTTTCTCTCAGCACAGGAGGGGGTTCGACTGACTTATCTTGATCGATCTCGTCTTCATAGTCTTCAGGCTATACCCAAATCTCGTCTTGAGAAGAAGATGGCGTGTCGCTTGATTTCTGGACGTTTTGAAGAGAGGGACTTGGCTGAGAAATATGAATTTTCGCATCTGAAGGCTTTCTGGGAAGCACGCGCCAAACTGGAAACTCAGCTCTTGCGCAAATCGACCTCGGTTTTTTTACGTTTATTGATTTTATCTGAAAAGTTAAAGAAAGCAGATCTGACTGAGAATCTTTTGACTTATTTTGAAACGATGGGAGAAGGGAACTGGCTGTTGCTCTCAGAGCAGGAGAGGATGTTTTTATGGCAAAAATTGATCCATGCTCAGAAGATCCATTTTCCTTTGGAGGCTTCTGATCCTAGGATGAATCTTGTTCAGGCCTTCCTTTTGCAAGGGTCGGATAAGGACTCAAGTCATTGGATAGCTGCCCTTCCGTTTGAAGCTCTTCCTTTGGAGCAGAAGAAGAAAATTGTTCAAAAATTATTGGAGAAAGAGGTGATAGCTTTCCGTTCGGAACTGCTCTTTTTGAATGCTGTCTATGATTATTACAGAGGGGATCTGTCAGCCTGTCTTGCGGGACTGCGACGGGCTTTGATTGATGAGCCCCTTGATGATGAACTCTCCAATAGGCTAGTTCAACTCGCCCTTACTATTTTTGATGAGTATCAATATGATCAGACGGTACTGGGGCTGCTCGAAGGATCTCTGCCCCCCAATATTTGGGGAGTGGTGTCGTCACGCCTGATTGTTTCCCATGCTTTGCGAGGGGATAAGCTTGGTTTTTATAGACTTGTCCAACGTAAGCATAACAAATCTCCTGCTAGACTCTCTGTTGAGCTTGATTTCTATGAAATGATTTTGGAAAGAAAAGTATCATCTCTTCAAAAGTGGCTTTCTTCTTGTCTAAACTCCAAAGGGTTCATCACTGCGCCTTGTTTAAAAAATGTACGTGAACTGAGTGAGGGTTTGCTTAGTCTGGAGCCAAGTCAGAGGAATAGCTTCAAACCCTTCTTTATTCGAGTGGCTGATGTGCTCGAAAAATCTGCACTTGCAGCTGGCGACTCAGCTGAGAAAAAAGAACAGATTTGGGCTTTGATGAGTATCTATGATCCAGATTTTTCTTCTCCATACCGGCGGGGTGTTCGAGAAATTTTGAGAGGAACCGTCTCCCTCGGTTCGGTAAATCTTAGAGATAAGTTTGACATATCTGGTCTTTTCAAGTGGAAGAAAATAAGCTTTCTGCCACTTCGTGATCTTCTCGTGCAGCCAGAAGAAGCTTATGATCGAGCTTGGACTATACGATGAGGAATAGGGCTAAGATAGATCTGCAGGCCTTTCGGATTATTCTCTCTCTATTGTTGATTCTGTCAGCAACGGACATTGGACCCGAGCAGATCGAAATTTTTCTACAGCCTGAAATTGTGCCTGAGCAAGAAGCCGTAAAAATAGAGCCTCCGTTGCCTTTCAAAAAATCACCTGAAAAAGTTTTTCAGACGAATTTTATCTCTGCGATCCATAAGCAGCAGTTTTTAGCTTCTTTTAAGCGCCAGGCTCATGTCAGCCTCTATTCATGTTTGAGAGTCTGGAAAAAATCTCCATCGTCTGTGCAGGTGATCGCAAAAATCCACAAAACTGGTAAATTAACGGGAGTCAAATTGCTAGACCTCGACTCAGATGTACCGGAATGTTTCAGAAAAGCTATCTATGGAATGGATTTTTCCTCCTCCACAGCTAATTTGCAGGGGGAATTTGAAACCATTCAGTGGCGAGTTGAGTGGTAGTTTCTTTTTTCTAGGGGAACCAACTGTGCAGTATCCCCTCACCCCCTCCTTGCTTCCTCCTTCCCCGCCCCTATTTCCCCTGAGAGCAAAATTCTTTTAAGACGGAGGAGCTGCTGTGACTGGGGCAGGTTCTTTCATCTTGGTTTTCTTTCTGTGCAATAGGGTTATAATCGAGGGCTAAAGCGTGTAGCTGTTTCAGGGCAGAGAGTGGGCTAAGATCCCTGATGGCGTTGTTACGAATGTGAAGCTCCTCTAACTGATCGAGCTCTTTTAGAGGGGTGATATTAGAAATTTGATTGGTCCATAAGTAGAGGATTTTGATTTCTTTGAGATTGGCAAGAGCAGTGAGATCCAGGATCTTATTGTTGCCAAGATTGAGCTTTTTTAAGTGGAACATGTGTTCGATGCCTTTGAGTTCGTTCACAAGATTGTTTTCAAGATCTAAGTTGGTCAATTGTGTGAGGGACTCAAGAGCTTCTATATCAGAGATCTTATGGTTCGGGAGGGAGATCTCTTGTAACTGAGTAAAAGTATGCAGGGGACTTAGATCGCTAAGTTTTCTTTTGTTCTCAGATGGAAAATAAACGGTTAATTTGGTTTGTGCCTTGAGCCAGGTCTCGGCTTCTAAGCAGCTCTTACTGGCGGATAGATCTTTTAGGACACTGATCGTGTAGAAGAGGTCGCTGTCTTTCTTGATCTGATCATCTTGACAGAGTTCTAGGAATGATCGAATTTGGCACTTGCCAGTAGTCCACTGCCGAGATTGCCCTTTTTTAATACAGAGTTCTTCCTGGGTGTAACAACGATCTTCTTGCTCAGCAAATTGACCGCCCTTCATTTCACAAACTTCTTGCTTAGAATGGCAATGTTTTTGTATCCACTCGGAGCCATCTTTTTTTCCGATGCAGAGTTCTTCGGGGCTGACGCAGCGACCTGCCTTCCACTCCGATCCGTCTTTTTTCATGAGGCAGTAGTTGGCTGGTGTCAGGCAGGCTTCATGGGCCGGGTCCCAAATGTTTTCTTTGGACTCACAGTCGTTCTTTTGAGCTTCTAATTTCAAAATGTCAGGAATCTCTTCTCCTGTGAGTTCTTTTCTATTCTGGTTACGAGCGCAGCTACTGAGAGAAAAAGAAAAATATAAGGATAATAAAACTCCTAGCTGCAGGATTTCTATGACTTTGATAGGTCTAATTAGAAAAATCCCAACGGCTATTTTTCTGAACTTAGAAATAGGGCTCATGACTTTTTTATCCTTTGCGTTGTGTATTCTCCTATGATACGTAAAATTTAGTTGTTCACAAAATTAGGAAAAGAGTTGGAATGAAAATTCTTAGTTCTCCAGAGATGCGTCGAGTGGAGTCGCTTTCTGAAAAGGCTCAGGGTGCGAACGCAGCAGAAATCTATATGGAGAATGCAGGTCGGGGATTGGCTCGTTGTGTCTACAATTTTTTCGTCAGTCGTTTGCAGAAAACAGTAGGTGATATCCTTTTATTATGCGGGAAAGGCAATAATGCAGGAGACGCTTATGTCTGTGGCCGTTTCCTATTAGATAGAGGCTTTGCTGTCAAAGCTCTGCAATGGGGGACCTTGGCCTCTTGTTCTGAACTCTGTCAGCTTAATTATCATCGATTTCTTCAATCTGGTGGCCGTGTCGTCTCCTGGGATCCTACAAAGAAGTCTGATCTCTTGGAGCAGAGCACAGTTGTGGTTGATGGATTGTTTGGCACTGGATTTTCTGGTGTTATGAAAGATGAATATCGAGATCTTGTTCGTTTTATCAATCGGGCTGGGGTATCTGTTCTTTCTATCGATATCCCTTCTGGCATCGATGGTACCTTGGGTTTGTTGGGAGAAGATGCCATAGTGGCAGAAGAAACTCTTGTGTTGGGTCTGCCCAAGCTAGGTCTGTTCTTGAATCAGGCGTGGAATTTTGTAGGGCATCTGCAGTTTGTCAATTTTGGACTTGAAGAGAGCTTTATAAACGAGGCTAATGCTGAAGCCTATCTCATCACACCGCAACAGGCGCAGAGTTTGATTCCCAAAGTGAGTCGGGATAGGCATAAATATGAAGCGGGCTCAGTGACGGTTTGGGCGGGTTCCCCTGGAATGGCAGGAGCTGCTATATTGTCCTCCCATGCAGCTCTTCGCGCAGGGGCTGGTATCGTTCGGATTCTACACCCGCGAAGTATTCAATCAGATTTAGTCATAGCACCCGTTGAACTGATCAAAATCTCTTACGAGCTTGGAGATGAAACTCTTCTTGATAAGACCGTTGCTGAGCAAAAAAATGAGAGAGCCCTCGATAAAATTGTCAAAAAATTAAGCTCCACCAAAGCCTGTCTTCTTGGTCCTGGTCTGGGCACAGATCCAGCCCTGATGCAAATCTTTTTACAAGTCATCCCGCAATTAAAAGGGCCTTTCGTTATGGATGCGGATGCTCTCAATCTTTATGCCACCTCTCTTCACGCGAAGGGGCAGGGTGAGAAGATCTTGACCCCAAAAAGTTCGGAAGGGAATATGGGTTGTGTGATGACTCCTCATCTGGGGGAGATGCACCGACTTTTAGGTCTGAAGACGAAGAGCAAAGTCTCAAGATCCTTTCTGGATCTTTGTCTCGATTTTGCCCGAGAGCATGATGCGGTTCTCATTTTAAAGGGTTCCCCAAGCTTTGTTCTGGCTCCATCTGGCCGTATACACGTTCTTAGTCGTGGGCACCCAGGTATGGCGACAGCAGGGACTGGGGATGTTTTAGCGGGGATGGTTGCAGCTTTTCTATCTCAGGGTTTGGCCAGAGAAGAGGCTGCTGTCCTAGCTGCTTATCTGCATGCCAGGGCTGGTGAGCTGGCTATAGAAGAAAGGTCTTTTTATGGGATGATGGCTTCGGACTTGTTAAGCAAGATTCCTAACGCTTTTTGCTTCAGTCAGTTCTCAAAAACATGTGATCTTTTTCTTGAGAGAATGGGGGAATGATGGACACGATTATGTCATTGCACGGTGTCTTGCAAGGGGCCTTTGGTAAGGGTCTAGGTCTCTTGGCGCTTGGAATCGAGTTGTTTGTCTTGCTGGGTTACTTTGCAAGCCCCCTCTATGTGAGCCTGATCAGTCTTTTGGTTTTTTTCTGGCTCTGTGGTCTTCCTGTGTGGTTTTGCCTGGTCTTTGTTGTTTTGGGTTTTATTTTTGCCTTGCCCCCCCTCCGTGCCCTGCTCTTTTCTGCACCAGTGATGGGCTTCATCAAGCTTAAAAAACTTATGCCTACGATTTCAGAGACAGAGCAGGTGGCTTTAGATGCTGGGAGTCTTTGGGTTGATAAAGAGCTTTTCTCTGGTAAACCTGACTTTAAAAAAATTATGAAAGAACCCTATGGCAGGCTGAATGAGACAGAGCAGAGTTTTATTGATGTTCAATGTGAGCAGCTCTGTCAGATGGTTGACGATATCAAAGCGTACAAACATGGTGACCTCCCCCCCGAAGCTTGGGATTTTATCAAGAAGGAAAGGTTTTTGGGCTTGATTATCCCAAAAGAATACGGTGGACTGGGATTTTCTGCACTTGCCCACAGTGAAATCATTTCGAAGCTAGCCACTAGAAGTATGCCTCTTGTGGTGACGGTGATGGTGCCAAACTCGCTCGGGCCAGCAGAGCTATTGATTCATTACGGGACACAGACCCAAAGAGACCTCTATCTGCCTCGACTGGCAACGGGTGAAGAAATCCCTTGTTTTGGACTGACCGAATTGCATGCTGGATCTGATGCCGGAGCTCTGCAAGCGAATGGAAAAGTTTTCAAGGGAGAAGATGGGAAACTGTATCTTCGTTTGAACTGGCAAAAACGTTATATCACTTTAGGAGCCGTCTCAACTTTGGTCGGGCTTGCGGTGCGTTTATTTGATCCAGAGCACCTACTCGGTAAGAACGAGGATCTTGGGATCACCTGTGTACTTGTACCCAGTCAAACAGCTGGTGTTGTTTTAGGCTATAGACATGACCCCCTAGGCGTTCCATTTTACAACTGTCCGATAGAAGGGCATGATGTTGTTGTTTCTGTCGAGCAAATTATAGGTGGAGTTGCTGGGGCTGGACAGGGGTGGAAGATGCTCATGGAGTGTCTCGCTGCTGGTCGTGCTATTTCTCTGCCTTCTTCTTCTGCGGGAGTAGCAAAAAAGTTGACCCGTGTGACAGGAGCTTATGCCAAAGTTCGTCAGCAGTTCGGAGTGTCGATCGGTAGCTTTGAAGGGATAGAAGAGCTGCTCGCCTATATGGGTGGTATGAGCTACGTTCTCGAAGCTTCTCGGATCTTCACTGTTGGTGCAGTGGATAATCATCTTAAACCAGCTGTTGTCTCGGCTATTACGAAATATCAGTCGACTGAGTTGGCCAGAGATCTCGTTATCCATGCGATGGATATCTGGGGAGGAGCAGGGATTTCCCTTGGTGAAAGAAACTTAGTTGCGAAATACTACATCTCTGCCCCGATTCCTATCACGGTGGAAGGTGCCAATATTTTGACACGTTCCATGATTATTTTTGGTCAGGGGGCTCTGCGTTGTCACCCTTACGCTCACAAAGAGGTAAAGGCAGTTGAGACCGGTGATGTTTCTGCCTTTGACCAGGCCTTCTTTGGTCACCTTGGTCATGTGATCAGTAATTTTTGTCGTCTGTTCGTGATCTCGTTGACGAGGGCCTCTTTGGTTCAGACAAAGTCGGAGTCTTCTCTTGCTGTGTATTTTAGAAAGATGACCTGGGCTTCCACTTCTTTTGCCGTCCTGACGGAGCTGAGCATGTTACTGCTGGGGGGGCAGTTGAAGTTCAAAGAAAAAATCACCGGTCGTTTTGCAGATATTCTGTCGTGGATGTATCTGGTGACAGCTGCCCTCAGACGATTCGAGGCAGAAGGTTCAAAAAAAGAGCACGAATTGTTTGTTCATTACGTGGCTCAGCATGGTTTGTTTAAGATCCATGAGGCTTTTCAGGGTATCGTGAATAATTTTTCAGACAATCGCTTCATCGGTGGTTTCTTTAAGTATGTGGTTGGCACCTGGGGCCGCTTGAACCAAATTCAAAAAGCACCAAGTGATCAGCTCGGTCATGAAATGGCACAAGTCTTGATGAAAAAAGGAGATCTGCGAGACTTACTGACTTTACAGGCCACCTACATCCCGAAAGAAGAGGGAGATGCCTTCCATCGTCTTGAAAAGGCTTTAGGTATGAGTAAAGAAGTTGAAGAACTGAATAGGAAAATATCTTTAGCTGTCAGAGAAAAACGACTACCCAAAGGACGTCCCCCGCAACTTGTGAAGCAGGCACTTGAGAAGGGTCTGATCAATGAGGAAGAAGCCAATCTGTTTGAGAACTATAAAGCTCTCTATACAGAGGCTATGAAGGTCGACTCTTACAAACTTGAGGACTACAAGGCAGCTCGGAGAATGGGCTGATGAGAAAGTGGGTTAGGGAGATTTATACTTGAGATTTCCCTAATCCTTCATCACAGGAAATTCGATGAGACTCTTTAGTAAGTGGGGTAATCAGATCTCAAATGAATATGAAATTGATTTATTTGGCAATGATACTTTACACACTGTCCTTGAGTTCCTGTGAAAAAAGAAAGGTATCGAAAAACTCCGAGCAGGGGCCTTCAATAGAAAATAAAGTCATCTTAGGGATAGGCAAGCCGATTTTGAAAAAGATGTCCAAGACTTGAAAGCGAAAATTTCAGAGATCAGTGCGAGTCTCAGAGCCATCACTGATAGACCTTAGCAGACTCTGCTTACAAGCTAGGAACCATCCCACAAGTCGTCTAGCTGCGTTATTTTCGTCGCTGCGCTGCTCATTTACCATCCAGTAAAC
>JAGNWK010000008.1 GCA_017985985.1 Oligoflexales bacterium | reverse complement strand
CATCTTGTTTACGAGATTGTGGACAATTCGATCGATGAGGCTATGGGAGGTCACTGCAACCATATCGTAGTTTCGATTAAGTTAGATGGTTCTGTTTCCGTCCAAGACAATGGGAGGGGAATCCCTGTTGATATGCACCCTACAGAGGGGAAATCAGCTTTAGAAATTGTGATGACGGTGCTTCATGCTGGGGGAAAATTTGACGACAAAGCATTTTCTTTTTCAGGTGGTTTGCATGGAGTGGGAGCCTCTGTCGTTAATGCTTTATCCGAATGGGTTAAGGTAGAAGTCAGGCAGAATGGAAAAGTGTATGCACAGAACTACAAAATCGGGGTGCCAGATCAGCCTGTCTCCATGATTGGAGAAACCTCTGAAAGAGGAACATTCACTCACTTCAGACCGGACTCGTCGATATTTAAGGATACAAAATTTAGTTTTGAGACGCTTCAAAAGCGGATGAGAGAGTTGGCTTTTCTCAATAAAGGGTTGAGAATTACTCTCCAGGACGAGACTACTGATCAAATGGCAGAGTTTATGTTTGAGGGTGGTTTGATTTCTTTCTGTGAGTATTTAAATCACGGGAAGAATTTTTTACACGCACAACCCATCTTCATTTCATTTGACAAAAAAGAGGGAGACAGTCTCCAAGCGCAATTGGAGTGCGCTCTTCAGTGGACAGACTCCTACCAGGAGCATATTTACAGTTATGTTAATAATATCAATACAGTTGAGGGAGGTACCCATCTCACAGCATTGAAGTCATCCCTGACTCGAATCGTAAACCATCATGCAGAAAAATCTGGTTTACTCAAAACATTGAAAGCTCCTCTAACGGGAGAAGATGTGAGAGAGGGCTTAACATCGGTCATTGCTTTAAGATTGAAAAATCCTGAGTTCCAGGGCCAAACAAAGACGAAATTAGGTAATCCAGAGGTGAGAGCTTGGGTTGAAAATATTATCAGTGAAAAAATATCTGATTATTTTCATGAAAATCCAGACATCATTAAAAAAATTACGAATAAAGTTATAGATGCAGCAAGGGCAAGACTAGCAGCAAAGCAAGCCAGAGAGTTGACGAGACGTAAGAGCGCCCTTGACTTTGCTGGACTTCCTGGAAAAATGGCCGACTGTCAGGAGAAAGATCCTCAGCTTTGTGAGCTTTTCTTGGTAGAAGGGGATTCTGCGGGGGGGTCAGCAAAACAAGCGAGAGATAGAAAGTATCAGGCAGTACTCCCTCTGCGTGGGAAAATATTAAACGTAGAAAAAGCCCGATTCGATAAGATGCTTACCTCTCAGGAGATCAAGCTTCTGATCAAAGCTTTGGGAACAGGTATAGGCAAAGAAGATTTTGATATATCAAAAATTAGATATCACAAAGTTATTCTTATGACGGATGCGGATGTGGATGGTGCTCATATCCGAACACTGATCCTGACCTTTTTCTTTAGACAAATGCCAGAAATTATTGAGCGTGGTTATCTCTATATTGCTCAACCCCCACTATATCGTTATAAAAGAAATAAAATTGAACGATATTTGAAAGATGAGTCTGAGCTTCTTCATTGTCTTATCGAAGTGGGGTCTTCTCATCTCGAAGTTGAGGATGCTCGGGGTTTAAAGATGGATAGACAATTATTAGAATCTTTGTTTGCAAAGATGAATAAATTTAATCGACTCTTGGAACTGGCTTCCAAGAAAAGATCTCGCATGGTTTTAGAGGATCTTATCCTTCAAGACATTAACGAGGAAGTCCTGTTGAGTGGAGAAGCTACAGCAGATTTTCTGATGAGATTGATTGAAAGAGTAAATCTGAAAAAAACTGGTGACTATGATTTTATTGAAGGTCACGTTGTTGAGGATAAAGAGCACAGTAAATTTGCCATTCAGATGTCGACAAGGTTTGATAATATACCTCAGACTTTCTTGATTGATGATCGCTACTTTGGTTCAGGTGAGTTTGTAGAATTGAGAAGAATTAAGAGACAAATTAACGAGCAAATTCTACCACCCTTCTCGATCTCTACTTTGCAAGATAAAGTGGAAGATCAGGGCTCTGGCAAGGCCAAAACGAGAAGCATTGAAACTGTACAAGCCCTTAAAGAGATCATTATAGAAGAGGGAAGGAAAGGTTCTTACGTTCAGCGCTATAAAGGTCTTGGGGAAATGAACCCAGATCAGCTTGAAAAAACAACGATGCTTCAAACAGATAGAGTTCTGCTTCAGGTTAAAATTGAAGATGCAATTGAAGCAGATCGACTTTTCAGCACATTGATGGGTGATGAAGTCGAACCAAGGCGTATTTTTATTCAAGAAAATGCGCTTAATGTTTCCAATCTCGATATTTAAAGTAGGGAAGGTCGATTCTGATGGCAAATAATGTTGTGCAAATCCCCATCGAACAAGAGATTAAAACATCTTTTTTAGATTATTCGATGAGTGTGATTGTTTCTCGCGCTCTTCCAGATATTCGTGATGGTTTAAAGCCAGTACACAGACGCATTTTGTATGCAATGCAGGGTTTAAACAATTTTCATAATAAACCCTACTTGAAATCTGCGAGGATAGTCGGGGATGTTATCGGTAAGTATCACCCCCATGGAGACAGTCCTGTTTACGAAGCCATGGTTCGAATGGCTCAGGATTTTTCACTGCGATATCCACTGATTGATGGACAAGGGAACTTTGGTTCTATCGACGGTGACTCCGCAGCTGCGATGCGTTATACCGAATCAAGGATGGACGAGTTCAGCGAATATCTTCTCAGTGATTTAGAGAAAGAGACTGTCGACTTTGTTCCGAACTACGACAATAAAGATATTGAACCAGTTGTACTCCCTTCAAGAATCCCCAATCTATTGGTGAATGGTTCATCTGGTATTGCTGTTGGTATGGCCACCAACATCCCTCCCCATAACCTGACGGAAGTTATATGTGCTCTTGAGGAGTACATAAAAAATCAGGATATTACCATAGATGAGCTGATGGTGCATCTGAAAGGGCCTGACTTCCCGACTGCTGCAGAAATTCACGGTATATCTGGAATTAGGGACGCCTACAGGACGGGACGGGGATCGGTGATCATCCGTGCCAAGGCCCACATCGAAGACTCGAAATCTGCAGGTAAAGAACAGATCATTATCACTGAAATTCCTTTTCAGGTTAATAAATCACGATTGATAGAGAAGATAGCTGAGCTGGTCAATACGAAGAAAATAGAAGGCATCATAGATATTCGTGATGAATCAGCGAAGAAAGAAATAAGAATTGCGATCGATGTGCGAAGGGGTGAGTCAGCGGAAGTGATTCTAAACAACCTCTATAAATCTACCCAAATGCAAGTGAGCTTTGGGATCAATTTTGTGGCATTGGTACGAGGGATGCCCAGAATTCTAAGTTTGAAAGAGGTGTTCGCAGAATTTTATCAGCATAGGAAAGAAGTTGTTCTGAGAAGGACCTCATTTCTTTTGAGGAAAAATGAGGAAAAAGCTCATTTACTTCTTGGATTGAAAAAAGCTGTTGAAAATGCTGATGAAGTTATTCAAATCATTCGGCAATCACCAGACACTGCGACAGCACATGAAAGCCTTGTCTTGAATTTCGATCTCTCCGATCTTCAAGCGAAGGCTATCTTAGATATGAGATTGGCTCGACTGACTGCTCTTGAACGGGACAAGATCGTTAAAGATTTCGAGTTCATCATGGGTGAAATTCGAGATTTACAAGGGATCCTACAAGACGATAAGCGCATTACTCAGATCATCTTAGAAGATTTGGATGAGGTTAGAAAGAAGTTTGGAGACCTACGTCGGACAACGATTTTTACCGATGCGGCTGATGAATTTAGCATGGAGAGTCTGGTTGCAAATGAAGAAGTGTCTGTGACCATTACACACTCTGGCTATGTAAAAAGAACAGCTCTGAGTGAGATTGTTGCTCAAAAGCGAGGGGGTAAGGGACGCAGTGGCATGTTGACAAAGGATGAAGACTTTGTCCAAAATATGTTTATCACAACCAATCACCAAAACTTACTTTGCTTTACAGACACGGGAAAAGTTTACAATTTAAAAGTGTATCAAATTCCAGAGGCCAAGCTTCGAAGTAGGGGTTGTCATTTTGCTAATCTTATAAAATTAGCGAACTCAGAGAGGGTTGTCTCTTTCTTAGCTGTTAAGGAATTTACAGAAGATCAGTTTATTCTTTCTGTGACCAAAAGTGGTTACATTAAAAAAACAGAACTGATGGCTTATGCCAACCTTCGTTCGAATGGCATCATAGGTTTGAAACTTGAAGAGGGAGACTCACTGATCGGTTGTGCCTTGAGTTCAAAACTAGATGAAATTCTGATTGCGACAAGACAAGGCAAGGCGATTCGTTTCAATCAAGATGATATTCGTTCGGTAGGAAGAGCCTCCAGAGGGGTCACAGGCATACGGTTTTCCGACGAAGGAGACTATGTTGTGGGCTTGGAGGTGATCAGAGCAGAAGCCCAATCTTCCATCTTGTCCTTCTGTGAGAATGGCTACGGGAAGAGAACCCTGCTTGACGAATATAGAGAGCAGACGAGGGGTGGAAAGGGTATCTACACCATCAAGGTTACGGAAAGGAATGGTCCTGTTGTTGGGATTTGCCAAGTTGGCGATCAGGATCAAATCATGATCATCACTTCTTCTGGAAAACTGATGAGATTTGATGTGAAGGAAATCGGACTGATTGGCAGATTAACTCAGGGGGTTCGGCTTATGAGCCTAGATCCAGGTGAGAAGGTCATAGGTCTCGATAAAATAGAACTAGATGTTCCAGAACTAGAGGCTTCGATAGAAGAATAGTAGATTCTTGTGAGGGGCCATTCACTTCCCCCACACTCTCCTCCCTCTTGTGTGGGTCTGAGTATGGCTGAGAGTCGTCGCAATGAATTCAGAAGAGGGGCTGAGGCCCTGGTTCAGCCTTATCTTATTCAGAAAAAAATGACCTCTTGCTACGTGGCCTGTGGGCAGTTTGGTTCCGATTTATCGATACACGAATGGTCAAATACCGACCCCGACCTGAAATACGATCTAGCGAGCCTCACAAAGGCTCTAGCGACCACGCCGTTAACGCTGAAGATGTTGCTCGACCGAGGGGAGACAGAGGAGGCTCGTGTAGCCCACCTTCTGGGTGATCTGCCGGGTTTATCCGACGAGCTTAAGCATCTCAGTGTCGACTCCCTGCTCTCTCATCGTTCTGGTCTTCCAGCCTGGAGAAATTTTTGGCTGGGGAGACTTCCTGTTTCCTGCTTTGATTGGCTAGAGAATCGAACTTATCTGATCTCCCGCTTGAACACGATCGCTCGGGAGTCTGCTTTGAAGGAAAAAGCCTACGTCTATAGTGACGTGGGTTTTATACTCCTTGGCCTTATCCAGGAGATTTTGGCAAAAGAGGATCTTTCTAAAATTTTTCATAGGTTTTGTCGGGTATCTCTTGGTTTTAGGGATAGTCCCCTAGCTTTTTCGGATCAGCTCCAGAGCCTTTCGAAGGAGCAATTTGTCCCCTCTGCTTTCTGTAGGATAAGGCAAAGGATCTTGTGTGGAGAGGTTCACGATGAGAACTCAGCTGCTATGGGGGGTATCAGCGGGCACGCAGGTCTCTTTGGTTCTGGGCGAGGGCTTGTCAAATTTTTGGACGCTTACCTGAGTTCAGACCTAGGTCGATATTTTACAGACAAATGCAAGTTCAAGCTTACAGAAGGTTCTGAAATGCCGAATGTATTAGGCTGGAAGTGCTCGAGGGTTGGGCAGGATTTGCAGCTAGGACACCTGGGCTTTACGGGGGTTTCTTTTTGGGCTTCACCAGAGCGAGCTGAGTTTCAAATCATCCTGACCAACCGCATTATAAGTTCACGGCAGGCGCCATGGATGACTTCGTTTCGTCAGGAGATGGGTAACTTTCTTGCTGGTTTTCGATAGCTGAGGATTAGAAGCTGAAACTTCCGCCGATGAGGATCTCTAAACCGAAGGAGTTTTTGCCATGTCCTAACTGTGTAGTGAGGTCGACGTCAGGGCCTGTATCTCCGTTCATCAGGCTTGAATTGGGGTCGTCGATGGAGGGGGTGCCGCTCGCTGTGCCTGACACCGGTAGGAGCGCTGTTAGACCCGCAAAGAGTCCGGCTGAGCCGAAACGATAGGTGTAGCGAACAGGAAAGCGTAAAGAAATGACGGTAAGGCTTGAGGTCAGGGAGTAGGCAGTCACGTCATCAATAGCACCATTGCTATCCTTTTGAGTTCCTGTCAAGGTCACAGTATTCATGTCGATGTCTAAACCTGCCCCGATACTTACACCCATCATACTCAGGATACTTGTATAGTCCCCATAAAAACTAAGGGAGCTACTTGTTATTTCTGTATTTAAAAGTAAGTTCTCCTTGCCTGCGGTGAGAGTGGCTGGATCTACACCTGCTGAGCTGTAAGTTTGATAGAGACCATATTTCAAACCGGCAGCTATGTGAAATTTACTAAACTCCACCTCACCTCCGAAGCCTTTTCCGATGTCAATACTACTTGTGGTTCCGCTTGCTTGCCAGAGGGTGTCTACCGTCTTCGCTGAGGTTTCTGGTGCATAATAAGAAATATTGTTGAACTTAGAAGTAGAGAGAGGAGCGAGGAACGTAAAAGCTCTTATGGACATGAAGCCTGAAGGGGCCGATGAAGTTGTTCCAGCTGGGGGAGTGCTTCCTTCTTTCAGGGCAACCTTAAAGCCAGCTTTAATTTTAGGAGCTGTTTTTTTACTGACCTTGACCAGAGACTCAGCAGGCTTGGCAGCTTTAACTTTACCACAACCCACTTTAGCTTTATTTTCATCGAAGAAACAGACTGCGGCACCTTTTGTAAACCCTGAATCAGAGCCGACATCTACATGAATTTTGCCTTTTGCCTCATCGACTTCAGTCACGGAATCTGCAAAAGTTTTCTGACTTGTAAAAAGAAGAAGAAAAAACAAGAATTCTAAATGAATAGGTCTTATTCTTGACTTTTGCATAGCAGGCTTCCTCAGAGACGGTTTTTCGTTCCTTCCTAATTTTAACATGGAAAACTTGATCCCAGGTACTTTTAGAGATCCAAACTTAGTTTGAGCCTACTCGATTGAGATGAGTTTGATGTTTGTATTTCGGTACTGAGGAGCAAACGTCCTGGGATAATTTGGAAAGCTAATCCAAGACTAGCGGAATGCTCTCGCCACGAGTAGAGACTCTGCTCCGGGTCAACATTATGAATGATCTGTAGCTGTGAGGAGTGGAAATAAAGAGCTAGGTCTGAGAAGATGCTAAGCTGCTTCCAGCCCCAACTGCCGATGAGGTGTGAGGATATCGTACTGACTTGGGTTTCTGTTTTGTTAGCGAGACGGCTCCAACCCATTCGAAGAGCAAGGGCAGGTGTTCTAAATTTTTCAAAAAGGGTGGCTTGCAAGAAAAAAGACATGGATCTAAGACCCAGCTTTTCAACTTCTCCCAGACCGAGACCAAAATCGAGAGGATAGAACAGGCTCTTAATAAGCCAAATCCTAGTTGCGTTGAGCGAACCAGGAGGCCCGCTCTCGCTGGGTTCCTCCGTCAGTTCTCGGAGAAGGTGATTTTCCAGCGAAATTCCAAGGAAGTAACGGTTATCAGGATGGGATGCTGCTGTTTCAAGTGGATGAATTTGATTGAGATTTCCTAGGGTTTCAAAAAAATGATATATATTTTCCTTTTCTTCCCTTTCCGTCGACCCGAAGGCTTTTTGAGGAAGGACGTGGTGAAGGAATACGCTAACCAGCAGATAAAAAACAAAGTTTCGAATAAAATTTCCTCTCGATAAACGGTAAAAGAACATAGACCTGATCAAGTAGGAGTTTTAAATATTTTATGGTTTTTTTAAAAAGAAAGATATCAGACGAACTTCAAGAAGGTGGGTGGTTTCATGGATGGATTTGAAAAAGTGAGAGTTAGGATAGCGCCTTCCCCTACAGGGGACCCTCATGTGGGCTTAGCTTACGTGGCTCTATTTAATTATATTTTTACAAAACAGCGAGCTGGGGATCTCATCTTAAGGATAGAGGACACAGACCAACTACGATCTCGGGCTTCTAGTGAAGAAAGCATCATGGCAAGCTTGAAGTGGCTTGGATTGAAGTGGGAGGAAGGTCCGGATAAGGGAGGACCCTACGGACCCTATCGACAGTCGGAGAGACGACATATCCATCGGCAACATGCAGAAAAGCTTTTAAACGACGGCTTTGCTTATCGTTGTTTTTGTACATCAGAAAGATTAGATGAGCTTCGAGATAAGCAAAAACAGGAAGGAGTGATGACGTCTTATGATAGGAAGTGTCGCAACCTATCTAAGGCCGATGTTGATGCCAAGATGCTAAAAAGTTCTCCGTATGTGATTCGATTAAAAATTCCTATAGGGGGGGTCACCTCTTTTTATGATCTCATTCGTGGAAAAATTGAGATTGAAAATGAGCAGCTCGATGATCAGGTTCTTATCAAGTCCGATGGCTTTCCAACCTATCATCTTGCGAATGTTGTAGATGATCATTTGATGCGAATTTCCCATGTCATGAGGGCAGAAGAGTGGATTTCTTCAACTCCTAAGCACATACTTCTTTATCAAGCTTTTGGCTGGGATATTCCTCACTTTGTCCACCTTCCACTTCTTAGAAATTCAGACAGATCTAAGATATCGAAGCGTAAAAATCATGTGTCTCTCAACTATTATCGCCGCAAGGGAATACTTCCCAAGGCTATGCTCAATTTCCTTGCTCTGATGGGCTGGGCTTATTCTGGTAGCCAAGAAATATTTAGTCTGTCCGAGATGATGGAGAAATTTGATATAAAGGATATCCATTTGGGAGGCCCTGTTTTTGATATTCAAAAACTTGTCTGGATGAATCAGATCTACATTCAGAAGATGTCTTCAGACGAATTTGCTGACCACTTAAGAGAAGAGGTCTTTACTCGCGATTATTTGAAAAAAATTCATCCGCTGGTCAGTGAGCGCCTCGAGACCATGGAGCAGTTTATCGATAAGAATGATTTCTTTTTTAGCGGCTCTGTTACTTTTGATTGGAATCAAATCTTAGTTGAAGGTGTGCCTAAAGAGCAAATTGCATCTATGCTCGAAGAACTACTGGACGAACTCGATGAGCAGTATGTTTGGGAAATGATTCATATTCAAGATGTCATGGAAAAGCATAGAAAAAAATTAAAATGGAAGGCAAAAGAATACTTAATGCCCATTCGGCTTGTTGTTACCGGCCGATTGGATTCACCTCCACTCGCAAAAACAATGGAGGTTTTGGGTAGAGACTGTGTTCGACTTCGCTTAAAAGAAGCTATAAAGAGCCTTTCTTCTCTGTAGAGCTTTTCTGGGGAACCAGCTGCGCACCTATTCGACTCCGCTCAGGGCTGGCTCCGTCGAACGGGGTCAGGGCAAGGTTTTCCCCTGACCCCTACTTGCAAAAACCAAAATCTAAGTCGCTTTGGTTGCTTTTTCGTTCTTGAGGGCATGTTTCCAAAGAAGATTTTGTGATATGACGTAGTCGCTATTTTGCTGTCGGAATCGCTTGGCCATTTCTTCTGCACACTTTTGATAGAAACGCGATTTGAGGTGATCCCCGGTCTCGTCTAAATTTTTTTGAAAAATTTCCTGCTCAAGATGGAACAAAGAGCAGGAGTTTTCAGCGAGAGCTGTAGCAGAGCGAGGGGCATCATCAAAAAGTGAGATTTCACCGAAAGAGTGACCCTCCTCTAGAAACGCTAGTCTTATCATGTGGTCGGTCGAGAGATCTCGTTTATAAATAGAAACCAGACCTTGAATCACAACATACAGTCCACGAGAGGGTTCTCCTTCTACGATAATGTGAGATTTTTCTTGAAATTGCCTCACAGTGCCCAGGGAATAAAATTTTGTAAGCTCCTCATCTGTCAAATAATCAAAAAGATTAACGGATCTTAGTTTTTGAACTCCAGGAGCTAGGTCCTCCATGTTTTTTTTGATATTTTGCTGACTTTCTTTCAAAGGGATTAGTCCTTGTAGTTGCGTTCTTTCATCCATTTATCACTAATAAATTTTCCAAGATAGTTTCTTACTCCATCCGCTAAAATAATAACGCAGTTAGATCCTGCTTTTAATTGAGGAGCCTCTTGGAGCGCAGCGGAGAGTGCTGATCCGGAAGATCCTCCGCAAAGCAGACCTTCTTCAGCGATGAGGCGTCTGGCAAGACGGAAAGAGTCAGGATCATTGCTCTTAACCCAAACGTCGACAAGGTCTCGATCAAGATTTTCAGGGATAAAGTCGTAACCGATCCCTTCTACTTCATATGAACCCACATCGGATCCTCCTGCCAAGATAGAACCGATGGGGTCAACTCCAACAATAATACATTGGGGATTAGCCTCCTTGATTCTTTTTGCACATCCGGTCAGGGTTCCTCCGGTTCCCGCTCCTATGACAAGCATATCGACTTGATCATTTAGATCTTCAAGAATCTCCTCTGCGGTTCCGTTGTAATGAGCCAGCGGGTTGTTTGTATTTTTATACTGATCGAGGATGTGTGAGCGAGGAGTTGTCTGTTGGAGGTGTTTAGCAACTCCAATATGGCTTTCTGGGGAAGAAGAGGGGGCGTCTGTGGGGGTTCGAATGATCTGGGCGCCAAGAGCTTCTAGTACAACTTGCTTTTCTAGACTCATTTTTTCGGGGAGTGTGATGATTACCTTATATCCTTTAACAGCTGCGGCCAGAGCAATCCCAATTCCTGTATTGCCTGAGGTGGGCTCGATGAGGGTATCTCCTGGTCTTATCTGACCAGTCCTCTCTGCCTCCTCGATCATTTTGATTGCAATTCTATCTTTGATCGAGCCGCCTGGATTAAAGTATTCACATTTTGCGTAAAGCTTGCATTTTAGATGATTACCAATTCGGTTTAATTTGACAAGCGGTGTTTTACCTATAGTTTCCAGGACGTTATTGAACAGCATGATGGCTCCTGATTTCAAGATTTCAAAAAATTATATCCTATCCTATTGATCTTGAGAAGATATTTCCAATATTTGTCGACTTATAAAATCCTCGAGACTTTTTTTAAAAAAAGCCCATCTGAGTCCTAGGACTTTCTTACCTAGTTCGCTTATTGACCTCTTGTTTTTCACAATGAACAATAGCCTGTGGAGGCTTTTATGTTTTTGGAACCTTCTTTTTTAGCTGTAGATATTGGATCTTCATCTGTAAAGGTGATGGAAATCAATAGGAATAAAAAAAAAATAGTAGGTTTAGGGATAGAGTTTTTTCAACACTCTTCTATCGTGAATGGAGAAATACAAGATCCGTTACCTGTATCTTTAGCAATAAAAAGTGGAATAAAAAAAATTAGGGCCAGGAAACTTTTAAGACGTGTTATTACCTCTTTAGATAGCAGCTCCGTTATTATTAAGAAGGTTCCTTTTTCTGTCAGGGAAGATGTCAGTATTCAAGAGATTGTTTATTATGAAGCGGAGCAACATTTGCAACAAGATATGAATAATCTCTACTTTGATTTTCACGTTTTTGAGGAGCAAACGATAAATGCTCAATTGCCTGTTCTACTTGTGGGAGCTAAAAAGCACATAGTAGACCAGAGGGTTTCCTTGTTGAAATCGTCGGGTTTGAGGATTGGAGCATTTGATTGTGATGTTTTAGCTCTTGCAAATGCTTTTTCCTATAGTTACGGAACAGTCGATGGGGTGGTCATTCTCATAGATGTGGGTTCTCAATCTACACAAGTAGTTTTCATAGGGGATGGTCAGTATTTGTTTACAAGAGAAATTGGCGTCTGTGGTGATATTTATACAAAAGCGATTGCTCATGAGTTAGATATTTCTTTCCAATCTGCAGAAAAAATGAAGATATCACGTCATTTTGGTTCGCCGGATTCGGCTGCAAAAGTTCAAAAAGTAATGCAAGAACTAAACCAGCAGTTTGCCTCTGAACTGCAGATGATCGTAGATTATTTTCTACAACATGGAGAAATTGTCACAAAAAACAGGACGATTAGAGGAGTTTTCTTGTCAGGAGGATCCATCTTGACGTGGGGTTTATCTTCTCTTTTGAGTGAATCTATAGCTTTTCCAATATCTAAACTAAATCCATTTCAAAATATTGATGTAGCTAAGCATATTCCTGAAGATCTTTTGAAATCTTCTCATTTATTTTCAGTTTCTTTTGGATTAGCGATTCGAAATTTCGAAGAAATGGGTGATTTAAAGTCGTGATAAAGATCAATCTTGCTCCTAGCGAAGAATTAGAAAATAAGCTTTGGTTTCTTTCAGATCTTATATTTACTATTTTAGTTGCATCGTTTGCATTGATCTTATCTTTTTACTATTTAGGAAGTATTGAGAGCGACATTGCTGATTTGAAAAACCAAAAAATGGAGATGGAGAGAAGTAGAGACAGACTAAAGCCAGAGATGCAAAGATTCGATGATATAACAAAGCAACTGGAAACATCTAAAGAAAAGATTGAATCTTTGAAGCGAATCGTTGTCTCAAAGATATCGAGATATAAACCGATTATTATCTTCGAGCATCTTCAAAGATTAAAATCAGAAGGGCTTTGGTTTACCTCTATAAATGATGATTCTAAAAATGAGGTTGTTCACGTGTCTGGAGGGGCGTTTGATAATTTGTTGGTTGCAGAGTTCATGTCCTATTTGGAAGAGACAAAAAAACAAGACGTGGACGCCTACGATCTTAGAACACAAGTTTATTTTAAGAAAATAGATCTTGAAAAGGTCTCTAGTGTTTCTGATCAAGCCGAGCGGAAAAATGTGAATAAAAATGTTGATGAAAAAGCACAGAAGGCTTTTGATTCTACTCAAGATGCTAGTCTTAAAAATGCGAATCAAGTTAAAGGCGACTCTTTATTTCCAGAGATAGAAAATTTTCCAAAATTTATTCTTAATTTGAAGTATGCAGAAAGAGGTTTGAATAAGTGAAGGATAAATCTTTGCTATGATGTCGTTTGATGAAATAAAAGCTAAGTACAGGTTGATCATAACTTGGAAGAGGCTAGTTCTCTGTGCTTCTCTGGCTGTAAGCCCATCTATATATGTTCTCGTGACACAGTGGCAAGATCTTTATGATGAGAAGGAACTTTCTATTCAAGAAAGGGATGTAGCTGAAAAAAATTTAAATGATGCGAAGGAAAAAAAGAAGAATTTACCAAAACTAGAAGAGCAAATAGCTAAGCTAGAAAATGAAATAAAAGAAGCTAAGAAAAAGTTGCCAGATGAATTCTTGATGGATCAGATCCTAGAAAAAACTGAAATTATGGCACAGCAATTGGGAGTTTCTCTTAGAGTTTTCCACCCGGGGACGGGTGTGATCTCAGATACGGCTTTTAAGTACCTGGAACTTCCTATTCGTCTCGATGTGTCTGGCACATTTGGTCAAGTGCTTAGCTTTTTTGATCATATTGTGCACATGGATCTGCTCGTGCATGTGAGAAATACAAGTATGTCTCTGGTCTCAAATCTTGCTGAAAAAAAGGTCGAGGGGGAAGGTGAGAAATCCAAGATTAGTTTGGATGATGAGAAAGCTTTGAGATGGAACAGGGCAAATGCCAAAGTCAAAGCTACTTGTGACATGGTTATCTTCAGGTCATTAACAGAGGAAGAAGTTGCGGCTATCCAAAAGTCTTCAGCTCCACCCAAAAATAATCCTGGAGGAAAAAGGTGAGAGTCCTTGTTGTCACATTCATTTGGATATCGCTCTTTATCATGTCATGTCTCCATCCTCTTTTTGCAAAAGAGGTTACAAATATCGTTACATCGACATCCACTTCGGCAGCGGTTAATGATTTTTCAAAAGACATAAAAATTAGAGATATCATGGAATCGCCAGGTGATTACAGTTACTCATCTATGGATAGGCCTAATCCATTTGTTCCTCCTCTGATCTCTTCTTTGATTGCATCTGAGGAAATTTCGATTGTTAGCTTACTTCAAAAATACTCTCTAGAAAAACTCAATGTTGTTGGTGTTTGGCGATTAGAAAATGGCAAAAGTAAAGCTTTAATAATGACTCCAAAAGATGAAGGAGTTGTTGTTACGACAGGAGATTCTTTGGGGAGAAGAGGTGGTAAAATTGTGAAGATTGATGACGATAAAGTCATTGTCAGAGAGTTTTCTTTGGCGTCAGATGGAACAAGGCAATTCGAAGATCAGCAGATATGGCTGGGTGCCCAAAAACCAGAAGAACAAGAGAAATCTATCAGAATGCGATCACAGGTTTTGGGGCTTCCTAATTGGTTTGGATATGGCTCTAAAAATTATCTTGAGTCGGATGATTTTTCAGAAAAAAGAAAAAATCTTTTGGAAAATAACAAGCTAGATTTGGCTCCAAAAGTAAAAGGAAAAGAAGACTCAGGTAAAAGTGAAAATTCGGATCAAAGTCCTGAGGAAGATCTGCCGAATAAGCCGGCTGATGATCTTCAGAAAGAAGAAGGTCATAAATGATTCGCGCCTCTAGATTTTCGTTTTTATTATTTTTGTGTGTTATGCAATGGTTTTGCTCACACACTTCATCTGGTCTGAAAGGAATGGAAGAAGAAGATAACGATTTTTCTGTTAATCGAAATAACAACAGTAAAAATGATAATAATTTAAACAGCAATCAGATAAACAATCAAATAAACAATCAGATAAACAATCAGATAAACAATCAGAATAAAAGTAATTTTGATTTTATGAAGGAAACAGCAAAAGGTAAAGGTAATAGTGTTCCTAACAGTCAGAATGAGAGTATGTCTGACCAATCGGAGTCTATTCCAAAGGCTCCACCTGTTCCCAATGAAAAATTGATAACAGATGTTCTATGGGTTGGATTTGATTATGACGCATTAAAGCACAGTTTGAAGATCGAAATTATGGCATCGCAAACATTTGTATACTCTCTGCCAGAGAGACAAGGCAACGAGATTTGTGTTCGAATTTTGAACGCTCGAGCAAGGAAAAAATTTGCGAGAAGCATAGATGCGAGTGACTTTATTTCACCTGTTTCGTTTATAAAAATAAAAACTAATGAAGACGATAAATTTGTGGATATTGTTTTGACAATGAGGGAAAAGGTTAAACCGGATATCTTTGCCAAAGATGGTAAGATGCTAGTTAATTTTACTCTAGCCTCTGAAAAGAACTCTTCTTACCCCGTTGATTTTGCCGAGAAGATAGGCTCTGGGGAACTGATTCCTCATGTGCTGTCTGGTTCAGATCAACCTATCCTAGAAAAAGATAAAACCTCGGAAATTAAATCTAATGATTCTCAGAAACAGCAAGAGTTAGATAGATCTACTGATCGCTTTAGATTCAAAAGATTTTCGATTCTGGCGGTTGCTAATTCAGATGATCAGGATTTCGAAAATGATCAAAGTCTGGATCAAGGAAACAATCAGAGTAGTGAAATTAACAACAATAACAATAACAATAACAATAACAATAATTTTCACTTTGAAAGTAAAAAAGAAATTAAAAAAATTGAACCGGTGGAACAAACAACTAAAGAAATTGTTGGGAGTGAAAAAAGTCTTCCAGAGAAGGACTCGGCATTTCAACCAGTGACGATTGAGTTTAAAGGGGCGTCTCTTCGCGAGGTTGTGAGAGCTCTCTCGATAGAAAATAATGTAAATTTTGTAATTCCATCCAACATAGGTGATGAGAAGATTTTTTTAACATTAAACAATGTTCCTTGGGATCAGGCTCTGCATGCTGTTCTGGATACCTTTTCTTTGGGTATGATTAAGATTAAAGATAATGTGATCAGGATCGATACTCTTTCAAAATTAGAGCAGGAAAAGAAAAGAATAGAGGAAATGAGGAATCAGGCTGCTTTACTTACTCCCACAAAAGTTGTTGTGATCCGCTTGTCCTATGCGAAGGCGAAAAATGTTCTTCCAATAGTGCAATCCATGCTCTCTAGTGCCAGCATAGATAAAAGGGTTAAAGTCCAAGAAGACGATCGAACCAACTCGCTTATAGTAGAAAGTATACCGCAGGACATATCTAAAATCAGAGCTCTTGTGGAGAGAATTGATCTTCAAACACCTCAAGTAAAAATAGAGACAAGAGTCTTGGAAATTTTGAAAAAAAGAGAGAATTTTTTGGGGATTAATTGGGCGTCCCCCTTAGCTTTTGATCAGGGCAGGGGACTAAACTTCGGTAATCTGATTTTTCCGAATCGATTGATTTCAGCTTTTTCTATCGATACAGGGGCGCCAACTATATCTAAAGGGGGTAATTTTGACGCACATGTAGGTAGTCTTAACAATTCTGTAGCGTTAGATTTGCGCTTGCGAATGACAGAATTGTCGAATCAGACTAAGAGTCTTCAGAACAATACGGTTATTGTGCTTGATCATGAGAAGGCGAGAATTGAAGCAGGGCAAGAGGACTTTTTTCAATTGGTCTTGGCTCAAGGGGAAAAAACTATGGCCTCGGTTAAGTATGCCTTGATGCTAGAGGTTACACCCCACATAACAGCTGATGGCTCTGTTCAATTGGAGATAAAAATCGAGAGCTCCGCCCCTTCAGATGGTAAGGCGGATGGCGCGCAGGCCAGCAAGAACTCTAGACTCTTAACGACTAACCTCTTGCGAAAAAGTGGCGAAACAGCTGTAATAGGAGGTTTGTACACCACAACATTGAGAGAGACGCGTCAAGGATTTCCTTTTTTTTCGAATCTACCCATTTTTGGAATTTTATTTCAATCTAAGGGTCAAGTGGAGGACAAGAGAGAGCTTGTGATCATGGTTACACCTACTATTGCTGCAAGCCAAACGGTTTCTCATCAAAAACAAAGTCAGGTTAATAATTTAAATCAAGGCAACGATCAAGACAGCAATGAAAACCAAGACAACAGCGATCAAGACAGCAATAGTAATCAAAACAGCAATAGTAATCAAAACAGCAATAATCAAGAAAATAATTCAAATCAAAGTAATAATTTTGGTACAAAATCTGATAAAAAATAAGAAAATTTATGCCTAAAGTATTTGCTACCATGACAGTCTTGACCAACAAAAAATATGAGAGTCATAAGATGACCAAGCAATTACTCTTCATTATTTTTTCATCTTTTTTTATAAAAAATTGCGGAGCTTCACCTGATTTAGTGGAAGCTCCTGGCTTATGCAAACTGTCTTGTTCTGATCCTAAGATAGCAGGTTCTGATATGAGCATTCGCTTCGATTCTACGGAAATAACAGTAAATTGCTTTGGTATCGCCTCGGGGCAGGAATATGGACCTATACCGGTCCGTTTCGTGGTTGAGTCTGAGCAAAAGACTTTACCCGCAGAGTCTGTGCCTGGAGATGTGACAGGAGGGACTGCCACAGGAGGGGCTACCGCTGCGGAGGGGGTGCCGAAAAAGGTCCCTATCGGTGCGGTGAGTTTTGAAGCAGTTGTCATCTCCGGACAAATGGGTGCGGAAAATCCGAGTGATGATAGATCTAAATATAAAGGAATTGCAACTCCTATGGAAGAGTGGTGCACGGATTCTTGTGGTGTTGGTAATATTGATCTCGTACCACTTTGTCTTGGGGAAGATGCAAATCCGGTCTCTCTTTTGATAAGATCAGGATCGCTCTCCAAGGAATTAAAAGTAACAGTTGCAGGCAAGAAGGCAGCAGTGACACCATGAATGTATCAGATTCAAGTTCTCTTGAAAAATGGTCTCAGATTCTCTCTGGAATTTCGCTGGATAGGCAAGAGCAAGCGGAGGTGGCGTCGTTCCTTAAGCTCCAAAATCCAGAGACCTTGCTGAATGTCTATTCCCTCATTAAAACCAAGGGTTTTGTGAGTGACTCTTTTGAGTTCTTGAGCTGGGGTTTAACTCGTTTTCCCAAACATTCGACAATTAGGGTTTTTCTTGCGAGAGACCTTTATGATAAAGGTTTTCTTCAACAATGTTTGAACTGCTTAGATGAAGAGAAAAATGCGCTCCTCCAAAATCCTCTTGCGATGACTCTCTATTTTAAGTCTGCGGTTCTTCTTCAACGGGAGGAACTGGCGCGATCTCTTTGGAATTTAATCGGTGATAAAGATATTCTCAGTTCAGACCTTTCAAAGGTGGGAAATGCCTTGACCGAAAGGGGAGTGGGCTCGGCTAGGACTCTGCTCCAGCAAGGAACGATGGGGGATTCACCGACACAGCCTCGCTTTATGAGGCACCCTCAGCTGCCAGAGCAAAAAAGGCCCGGTCGAGAGCTCCTGCAGTCAGGGGTTCTGAAAGCGCTTAAAAAATCACCTCGGGATCGGTCCTACCAGTATGATACTTTATCTCTCACTCAGGTCTTTTCACCCAGGCATAAGTCAAAGACCTATGAGTCGATGCTTGATAGTCTGGAAGCTCTCGATGCAAGAATTGATTTTTGCTCTATGCTCCTTCGCAAGTTACACGAGGAAAGAAAAAATCGTCATGGTGAGCCTTTCAAAAAAGATTTGGAAAATTGTAGTGGCCAATGGTGTGAATTTAGATCTTTTGGGAACGAGACAACCTGAGCTGTACGGCTCAGAGAATTTATTGGCTTTGGAGCGATTTTTATCTTCCCGCGCCTTAAGTTTTGAGCAGATCGGTTTGGGATCCTGCTCCCTTTCTTTCTTCCAATCGAATAACGAGGCCGAATTCTTGTCGATCTTGAGTCAGGGATGGGATGGAGTGCTTTTGAACGCAGGAGCCTGGACGCACACATCCCTTGCTTTGGCTGATCGATTGCTTGGCCTGCAGGTTCCTTTTATAGAGGTGCACCTATCGAACTTAGCCAAGAGAGAAAGCTTCAGGAAGAGGTCGTATGCGGCACCCCACGCGCGGGCCGTTGTACATGGGGCAGGGTTTGATTCTTACGCGATGGGCCTCTATGGCTTACTTTCCCACCTCAGCTCGGTTTTTTTGTAAAAACTCGACGCCGCGTGCGACTTTTTCATATACGGTCTGGATGTCCTCTTTTTCAACACAACTGAAGGCGATGCGGAGATCGGTCTCTCCAGAGCTGATGGTCCCCAGGCTTTCTGTTTTTATGAGATGGAGGCGCAGATCCTCTGCGTTGACACCTCTCAGCCTTAGGCACATAAAATAGCCAGAGTTGAAGGGATAAATCTGCCAGTTTGAGGAGTAGCGTGGCAGCTCAGCCATTTTCTTGGCCTCTTGATAGCGCTCTTTGAGGAGGGCGTACTTTCCTTTCTGCTCACTCGCAAAATCGGGGTCGGAGAAGGCTCTTTGCACGATGGTTTGCATGGGCAAACTAGCGCTAGAAATAGTGGCTCGGATAGCTCCAGCTACTTTTTGATCTAAGATGGCATAGGTCTCCTGGCTTGCATTTTTACTACCGAAACTCAGAAAACCTATGCGAAAGCCCCAGGTAAACGCTTCTTTTGTGCTCCCATCCATTTTTATAGCCAGGACGTTCTCATGCACTTGGGATAGGGAAGCGAAAAAACTCTCCTGAAGACAAGACCTTTCATAAGTTAAACCATAGTAAGCGTCGTCGCAGAGGACGACCATACGGGAGCCCAGTTCTGCATACTTGCGGATTTGGTCGAGGAGTTTAGTCGCCTCCTCCTGGCTTGGGGTGTATCCAGTTGGGTTATTAGGAAAATTCAAAATTATGATTTGTTTTTTTCCCTTATGAACCTCTAGTTTTTCAGAGAAGGCTTCTAAGTTCAGGTGATGAAGTGCGCTGTCGAAGAAGGGGTAGATATCAAAATGCACACCCATTTTGAGCTCCCAAGAAAGTCGATAATTTCCCCAGAATTTATCTGGGAGAATGACGACATCCCCTTCGTTCATAAAAAGATCTGCAGCCAGGGCAAGTCCATGCGAGATGGCTTGGGTTACGATGGGAGTGGAAAAAGCCTCCTTTGGTAGGGATGGATTTTGCCTCCCGATCTTCTTTTTCCAGAGATCTCGGAGAGCTTTGATCCCCAGAGCGGGGGCATAAGGGTACAACTCTTCGGGCGATATTTCTTGATTGAATTGTTTCCCTAGACAGGGTAAGTGCATGGGCACTCCCTTCTCTAAGGCGATTCCCACGGTTGCGTTATAACGGCAACCATGTTCTTTGGCCTCCTGGGTTTGGGTGATGATCCCTTTAGGGAAGTAAAGCTTTCTTGCATATTGAGACAGCATAGAAGCTAAGGCCGGTGCGTTCTTCTCCAGCTGATCATTTAGGGATTTGGCTGCAGGATTAACATTCGTCATACAAACCTCAAGATAAAATAAGTCGTCAATAAGTGTAGACGACAAGTTTTGATAAGTCGAGGGAAAGGGGGTCTTTTGAGAAGGTCGTTTTTGCAGGAAAAAGTAGATAAAATTTTCCAGATTAGAGCTTCAAGATCTTCTCCACTTATAGAAGTACGGGCAGGTTTGACGACTTTTGTCACGATGTCTTATATCTTGCTCGTCAACCCGTTGATTTTGGGTCAAGCGATTCCTATCGAAGGGATTTTTCCTCAGCTTCTCACGAGCACAGCTCTCGTTTCTGGAGTTGGTTGTTGGCTGATGGCTTTTTTGGCTAGATCCCCGTTCGCCTTGGCCCCAGGTATGGGAATGAACAGCTACTTTGCTCTTTCCTTGGTGTTAGGGTTAGGGGTGCCATGGCAGACAGCTTTGGGTGCAGTTTTTATCAGCGGCGCCTTGTTCGTCCTCTTGAGCCTTTTTCGGATTCGAGAAGTTCTTACCCAGATGATTCCTGACAATCTCAAATACGCAAGCTCTGCTGGTCTAGGACTATTCCTTGCGATGATCGGTCTGCAGAACGCAGGAATTATTGTTAAGCACGAGCATACGCTGGTCACCCTTGGGGATCTCCATAGTCCAGCTACTTTTGTCGCTTTGATCGGGCTTGTTGCAACGCTTATTTTTCTCGCCTTTCGTTGGCGGGGAGCTATTGTCCTTGGTATCGTGCTCGCTACTGCTTTTGCTATTTTAGCCCAGATGCCTGTCTATGG
Organism: Oligoflexales bacterium; assembly: GCA_017985985.1. GTDB lineage: Bacteria > Bdellovibrionota_B > Oligoflexia > Oligoflexales > Bog-1112 > JAGNWK01. Next base: position 34,071 of record JAGNWK010000008.1, on the reverse strand, counting down.
GGGGCGTCCTTTTGCAGGCTTTTCTGACGGCTGGTTGAGATTCCCCCAGATGCCCAAAGATTTGTGGCTAAGCCTCGACCTTAAGAGTGCTCTTACCTGGGAAATGTCTGGGGTTATCGCTACTTTTATTTTCATGCTTTTCTTTGATACAGCCGGAAGCTTGGTTGGTTTGAGTCAGCTTGCTGGCTTTCCACTTCAAAAAGATTCCCACGATAAAAGGATGAGGAGAGCCTTTCTTTCAGATGCCTTGGCTACCACCCTAGGGTCATTGCTCGGGGTGAGTCCAAGCACGTGTTTTATGGAATCAGCGACTGGTATTAAGGAGGGGGGGAGAACGGGTCTTACAGCCTTCACAGTGGGAACTCTTTTTTTCCTGAGCCTTTTCTTTTGGCCGTTGGCAGGGGTCGTTTCTAAAGCTGCGACGGCACCAGCCCTCATCGTGATTGGGTCGTTTATGATGGCCAGCATTCGCTCTGTCGACTGGGATGACATAACGAGCTCATTTCCAGCTTTTCTAACCCTCCTGATGATTCCCCTGACCTTTTCGATTGCTAACGGGGTTAGCTTCGGTATCCTTTCTTACGTTCTCTTGAAAGTTTGTACGGGTCGCTACCGAGAGGTTTCGATCCTGCTTTATCTCTTTGCAGCCTTGCTCACCTTACGGTTTTTTGTGCATTAGTTCATCAGTAAAGCAGGAAGCCAGGAGGCAACGTGTCTTCGACAAGAAAAGGTATTCTGCTAGCTTTTGTTGCAGCAGTCCTGTGGGGAGTCCTCGCAGTTGCTCTAAAGGTAGCTTGTCGCTACTTGGATAGCCGAAGTATCGTTTGGCTCAGGTTCTTCATAGCCTTTGCCATGATTGCTCTTTTTTCACCTTTTTCCTCAAAAAATAGAGGTTTACTTTCTGTCTTTAAGAGGGCGCCCAAGAAGGCTTGGTTTGCTAGCCTTGGGCTTGCTGGCAATTACTGGGGATATATGAATGGGGTGGAACTTATTTCCCCTAGCAATGCTCAGGTCTTTATTCAACTCGGGCCTCTTTTGCTCGTTTTTTCAGGAATTTTTCTTTTTTCTGAAAGTCTGAACCTTTGGCAGCTTTTCGGTCTTTTTTCTGTGCTTGTTGGGTTTTTTCTTTTTTCTGACGATCAATCAAGTTCCTCCATAGAAGGCTCGACTCAATACTATGAAGGGGTTGCTTGGCTAGTCTTTGCTTCTGTGAGTTGGGTTGTTTTTGCTGTGCTCCAGAAAAATCTGGTAAAGAAGGGGTGGACGCCTCATAGGCTGAACTTCTTTATTTTTGGCTCATCTGCACTGCTGTTCCTTCCGTTGGCTGATTTTTCTCGCATGTCTGCCATCCCCTTGGATATGTGGCCATTGATGCTCTTTCTGGGCTTGAACACTTGGATTGCTTATGGGGCTTTGGGGGAGTCTCTCAGTCTGATCCCGGTTAGTGTGACGAGTGTCATTATCACTATCAATCCTATCTTTACGCTGCTTATCATGTCGGGACTGTCTGTGGCAGAAGTAACGTGGATCGACTATGAAAAAATTCACACCGAAGGTTGGTTTGGTGCACTTCTCATCATCCTAGGGGCTTGCCTAGTTGCTGGAATGGCTAAGAGGGGATCTTCGCTGAGGGATAACAATAGCGCAGAGCTTCAAGCCTCTTCCTAGAGTCTTCCACCTAAGTTCTCGTATTGGACGAGCATCCAGGTGTGGATGGGCGTCTGACAGGGCTTTGCTCTATGCCTAGACATATAGGGTACATCATAAAACGCACCGTCCCTGCAGTCGATGAGGATTCGAGCTTCTTTGATCCTGAGATTCTTCCTGAACTGTGGGCTATCCTCGTTGAGCAGAAGCCAGAAGGGTTCTTCTGGCAAAGAAGATGCTCCGTTACGCAGATATTCAGAAGGACGTTTGCGACCGGACCACTGCTTAATCTGGAGAGAGGGGGAGTTGTAGAATCGTACCATCGATATGTCTTGGTATGTTTCAGCAAAGATCTCTCCGTTCAAATCTTTCACGTGAGCAGCAAGCTGTGGGTAACCGCGGGTTTCCCGTAGGAGGCGGTCAGCTCCCGTAGGCAGGAAGGGGTGGTAAGTGTGGAGGACGAGTGCCAGGAGGATGAGGAAATGGGCGCCTAGGATGCCCAGCAGCGTGCGTTGTCGAGCATGGAGGTACGGAGCCAATAAGGGGGCTGCAGAGAGGATGTACATGCCAGTCCAGTTTGCTTCCACTTTGCTGAATAAGGAAATGCCAGCAAAGAAGAGGACGGGAATCAGGGCCCCGGATCCATAGAAAATAAGTGGGAGTCGGCCTTTACCTTGCAACTTTGATTTGAGAAAGACTGGTTTAAAGCAAGTACGTCTTTGATAAGTAGTTTTGAGGACCAAGTAGAGAAGTCCCCCCCAGAGTAGCAGAAGTCCCCCCCAGTATTCGATAAAACGTACGAGAAATTTGGGAAGAAGGAGGAGAGGCTTTTTGATGGGTTCGGCATGGAGGGCTGTTTGGAGAGCTGTTTTTTTTTCATCCTTTAGTCCCCGTTCTAGGGGGCTGAGTGTTGTCTCTATTCGGCTCTTGGCAAAGGGATCATCTTCTCCTGTTCCATCTCCTTGGCTTTGGTCCTTTATACCTTGATCTGTAGCAAATCTGTGGGAGAGCTGAAATTGGCTTGTTACCCAGTTGTTATCCCTATTCCAGGCAAGATGAGGAAAGAGCACGAGCACAGCTATGAGTGCTCCTATGTAGGGCCAAGGACTTCTAAGCGATCTGCGGTCGAGAGTCCAAATCGTGATTAAGAAGATAGGAGCCATCAAGATCATCGTATATTTGCACATGAGCCCCAGGCCCAACGCAGCTCCAGCACCAATCCACCGCCGTCTATTCTGAGTGAGAGCTAGATAAGATTCATGCAGGGCGAGGGCCCAGAAAAAGGCGAGGAGATGGTCGGGAGTAAGGAGGAAACTATTTAGCAGGAAGCCGAAGCTGCCCAGAACAAGAAGGAGAGCCTGGATCCAATGTCTTCTATGAGAGAGGCTGATCCAGTACAGTCTAGCGAGAACGGTCGCAGTGCAAAGAGCTGTTAGAACGACGAAGAGACGGCCATTCAGGAGAGCCTGATTTTGCCAACTAGATAAGTAAGCAGAGAGAGCGACGCCCGGAGGGTGGTCGAGGTAGCCCCACTGCAGTTGGTGGCCCCAGATCCAATAATAAGCCTCGTCCTGGGTGATAGGGAGGAGGCAGGCCATAGACAGGGAGAAGACAGCGATAGTTGCCCAGATGAGAAGCATGATGGTCAGGGTGCGCACGTATGGAATGACCTCGTTTTTAAGCAGTCTGCGTTTAAGTGATAAACATCAATGTTTTCTTGTCTGCGGAGTTCTTAAATGCTCGACCACTCTTGTCGGAGCAATTTGACGGTTTATAGCCGATTGAGTAGGGCTCAACAAGGGGGTATAGTTCTCGGCTCAGCGGAGATGGTTTGAATCTTATTATAACAGGCGATTAGGATAAAATTGAACGAAGGGGGACTCTTTGGAATTTTCAGAAGTAGTAAAGGCAAGACGTAGTATTCGCTTCTACACAGATGAGCCGGTGCCGAGGGAGGTGATAGAGAGGGGTCTGGATGCTGCTCTTTTAGCGCCGAATTCCTCCAACATCCAGACTTGGGAGTTTTATTGGGTACAGGACCCCGTCAAAAGAAAAGAACTTGTTCACATTTGTCTCAATCAATCGGCAGCAAGGACAGCGAAAGAGATCATAGTGATTGTTGCAAACCCGAGAGCTTGGAAAAGAACAAATCCTGTTCTCCAGCAAAGGGTGAGAGATCTTCACGCGCCAACTTCAGTTCAGAAGTATTACCGTTTTCTTATTCCTTTCATTTATGGATTTCAGTGGCTTAATCCCTTCAAATGGATTTTTAAAACGCTCATTGGTTTGTTTAAACCCATGTACCGTATTCCTTCTAGCTATGGCCAGCTCTCGGAAATCAGCGTAAAATCAGCGGCTCTCGCTTGTGAGAATTTTATGCTGTCTATCGTAGATCAGGGTTATGCGTCTTGTCCCATGGAGGGATTTGACAAGGTGAGAATGAAGAAAATGCTGCAACTTCCTTGGGGTTCTAGGGTTGTGATGGCTATTTCTGTTGGTCGAGCTGATCCGAAGCGTGGAACGTGGGGGCCACAAATTCGCCTAGATAGAACTTGGTTTATCCGTCACGTCTAGGTCACAAAGTCTATTTCATGTGAGGGTGATCTTCATCCTTGCGCCAGAAATGTTTTTCAATACGAGAGTCGGGGACGAGCCATAAGATGGCGACCAGTGTGTAAAGCATTAAGGCTAGATAGGACGAGTGAAAGGCTAGAGGGATAGCTAATCCATAGATAATCAGTGATATCTTGCCCTTGAAGTCCTTGCCCAGGGCTTTGGCAAGAGTAGAATCTTTACCATGTACAGAGAGCAAAACCTTGGTGAGGATGTTGAAACTAACAGCAGAAAAGAAAAGTACGACACCATATAAGGCGACAGGAAGTTCAGAGAAGTGATTTTCACCCGACCAGGCTGTGGCAAATGGTAGCAGAGAGAGCCAGAAAAGAAGATGCAGATTGGCCCATAGAACTTTCCCCTTAATGTGCTTTACAGCCTGAAACAAGTGATGGTGGTTGTTCCAGTAGATAGCTAAATAGACGAAGCTTAGGAGGTAACTAAAAAAAATAGGCCATAGGGGCTGCAAGCCTTGGAGGGTGTCGTCGTGAGGAGGCCTCAGATCGAGCACCATAATGGTGATGAGAATAGCAATGACCCCATCACTGAAAGCCTCGATCCGATTTTTTTCCACTGTTTTTTTCCACTGTTTTTTTCCATAAAGGCATCCCCAGAGGGTGATGCTTACAGATAATCAGTATAACCTTTTTCTCCGGGAGTGTAGAAGGTGGCTGGATCTGGCGGCGTAAGAGCTTGGCCTTTTTGCATTTTGCTAAGTAAGGTTGGATTAGCGATGAAAGGTCGCCCAAAGGCGACGAGGTCTCCACGGTTCTCAGCGAGATCGGCTTCAGCGCGAGCGGCATCATAGCCACCAGATAAGATGTATCGACCTCTAAACAGAGATCTTATTTGATTTTTAAGCTCTTGCTTTACAGGTGGAGGGCCCATAGAGCTGTGATCAACCACATGAATGTAATTGATTTTTAGCTTTTCTAATTCCACACATAGATGTTCATAAATTTTGTCCATGTCTGGATCTGCAATCATGCCACTAAAAGCACCATAAGGTGAGATACGCATCCCAACGTGCTCAGCTCCGATTTCTTTCACGACAGCTTGAGTGACAGCGACTCCAAAGCGGATTCTATTTTCGATGCTGCCCCCCCACTTGTCCTTACGGTGATTGGAAGCTGTATTCAGAAATTGATCGATCAGGTAACCATTAGCTCCGTGCAGTTCAATACCATCAAAACCAGCTTGCATCGCTAATTTAGCAGCGTGCCCGTATTCAGAGATGGTGCTCGCGATGTCAGATTCTGTCATGGGACTAGGTGTGGGATAGTCTTGCATGCCCTTGCTGTCGGTATACATGTTCCCTGGACAGGCGACAGCAGAAGGAGCCAGGATACGTGCAGTTTTTGACATGTTTTCTGGATGGGACACACGGCCGGTATGCATGACTTGCAGGTAGATTTTAGTCCCTCTTTTTTTTACACCGGAAGTGATTTCTTTCCACCCCGCAACTTGTTCTTGAGAAAAAATACCAGGGATTCTGGCATAACCGAGACCGTTTTGTGAGGGAGATGTTCCTTCTGTGATGATAAGGCCTGCTTCACTCCGCTGCTCATAGTATGTTTTCATCATGGGACTTGGAATATTATTGACCGCACGACAGCGAGTCATTGGTGCCATTACGATTCGATTTTTAAGATTAACCTTGTTGTGGCGATCGAGAGTAGTTGGCTTATAGAGTCTTTGAGTCATGGTATTACCTCAAATGAAAAGTGGTTCTTCTAGGATATCACAAGGCGGTAAGAGTTTAAAAAATGAACAAATTGAATGTTGCTATTGTTTGGTTTCGGAATGATTTGAGACTGCAAGATCATGCAGCTCTTCTGAGGGCTTCTAGACAGAAGTCATTGATACCCCTATATATTTGGGATCCAGAAACAGAAGGGCGTTGGCAGGCCGGAGAGGCCAGTCGGTGGTGGCTCCATCACTCCCTTCTTGATCTTGATCGAGAACTTTCGAAAAGAAATTCGAGACTCATCATTTTGTGCGGCAATCGTTTAAAAATTTTTGAGACTTTGATCACAAAATTTAAGATAAGTTCTGTTTTTTGGAATAGGTCCTACGAACCAGATTTGCATGATAGCGACACTCTTGTCGAAGATCTTCTCGTACGAAAAGGTATTCAGGTTGAAATTTGTCGAGGCAATCTCATCACGGAACCGGGTGAAGTCCTTAAGGACGATGGTACTCCTTATTTGGTTTATACAGCTTTTTGGAAAAGATTTTTAAGCAATCTAGAGCTAAAACTGGAGCCACATGGACACAAGACGGAATCATTGCCTCCTCTGCCTCCTGGTGTACAGGGTTGGGGAGAAACTCTTTCCAAGTTGAACTTGTTACCTGCGATCCCTTGGGACTCGGCTTTCTCGAGCTATTGGAAAGTTAGTGAGCAAGAAGCCCATGTCAGACTTAACACATTTCTAAAAAACAATATCCGCGGGTATCAAAAGCAGAGAGATCTACCCAGTGTTACTGGCACTTCTTCTTTGAGTCCCTATCTTCATTTTGGACAGATTCATCCTGCTAGAATTTTTAAGAGCATACAGAGTCAATTTGGTGATGTGAAAAAAATAGAGGATCCGAGCATCGTCCAGTTTTGTAAGGAGCTCGTCTGGCGAGAGTTTGCTCATCATTTGTTGTTTCATTTTCCGATTTTGCCAGAGCTCTCGATGAGGAAGAAGTTTAATAAATTCCCCTGGAAGGCTGATGAGAAAAAATTTAATGCTTGGAAAAAAGGCATGACAGGCTACCCGATTGTTGATGCGGGTATGAGACAGCTCTGGACTACAGGTTGGATGCATAATCGAGTGCGTATGATTGTGGCTTCTTTTTTAACGAAAGATCTGCATATCCCCTGGCAGGAAGGAGCGCAATGGTTCTGGGATACGTTGCTTGATGCCGATCTAGCGAATAATACCCAGGGGTGGCAGTGGACTGCTGGTTGTGGATTTGACGCAGCACCTTTTTTTAGGATCTTTAATCCGATGACTCAGGGCGAAAAATTTGATCCAGGAGGAGTCTATATAAAAACGTGGTGCCCAGAACTAAAGGGTCTTCCTGAGAAATGGATCCATAAACCGTGGATGGCTCCACCCAAAACTTTATCGGATGCAGGTCTTCGTTTAGGTGTCGATTATCCCTTGCCGATCGTCGATCATAAGTTAGCTAGAGAGTATAGTTTAGAGGCTTTTAAAAAGTTACAGAATTAATGGGATTGTCATTGGTATGAAAGCACTTTTGTTCGCTCAGGTCGACACATAGTCATACACTAGCCTCATGTTCAATTATGGGGGCGTGTCAGGATCTTCTCTAGTCTTTTTGATTATATTTTAAGCGTCTGAGTGAGCAGTAAATTGCGGAATAGCCTGTTTTTAAATTTAAGATCGCAATGGTAGATAGTTTGACATCATCAAATAAGCTCTGGGATTAAACTCTTAGCAAACAACGGAATCCTCTGGCTGCATAGTAGGATTGTGCTCCATTGTGGTAGACAAAGACATGGTCGTAACGTCGATCGCAGAAGATGGCACCCCCGAGTTTTCGAATCTCGGAAGGAGTTTTCACCCAGCTCGATGTTTTGAGATCGAAGTGATCTTCATCTAAAATGTTATTATACCAAGTCTATTTATCAGTTAAAGGATGAACTATGCTTGTAAACTGTGTCTCCTATAAAAATGGTTACAAACTTCATGATCTAAGCGTCCATCAAATTAGTGAAGCATTGAAAGATCCCGATTGTTTTGTTTGGGTTGCCATTAAAGATACAGATAAAGAAGAGATCACCAAGATTAGTCAAGAATTTAATATCCATCATCTCGCTTTAGAAGACGCTATCAATGGCAATCAACGTCCAAAAATTGAGGAATATTCGGACTCTTTATTTGTTGTGCTCCACACTGTTGATTTTGATCACAATAAAAATTTACATGTCGGTGAGGTTGATATTTTTGTTGGTAAAAATTACATCTTGTCTGTTCGCAATAAAACTAGGCAAGGATTTACAACAGTTCGTGAACGTTGTGAACGAGAGCCTGAACTCCTCAAAATGGGATCATCATTCGTTCTTTATGTCTTAATGGACACAGTTGTCGATCGCTATTTTCCCATCATCGACGAACTAGAACGTCAACTGGAAATCATCGAAGAAAAAATCTTCTCAAAAACTTCTTCAACTCGAACCGTCGTCGAAGAAGTTTACAACTTGAAAAGCAAACTTTTAATTTTACAGCACACCGTCGCATCCCTACTTGAACTGGTAGGCAAATTGCATGGAACAAGAGTCCCTCATCTTTGTCTTGGCATGCAAGAGTACTTCCGAGATGTCTCTGATCACGTTATTCGTATGAGCAAATCTATCGAAAGTATTCGTGAGATGACTGCCACCGTTATTCAAGTCAATTTCTCTCTCATCACACTTGCCGAGACAGAAGTAACAAAAAATCTTGCAGCTTACGGAGCTTTATTTGCTTGTCCGACCCTTATTGCAGGTATTTATGGAATGAATTTTCAAAATATGCCCGAATTAAATTTCCATCTTGGTTATCCTATTTCCCTAGCAATTATGACCCTAGCAGATTTGTTTTTATGGTGGAGGTTCAAAAAAGCAAGGTGGTTGTAATTTGTCTAGGGACTCTGATCCATCCATGAAGAACTTTGTCTTCATGGATTGCGGAAGGGGACATTATTTTTAAAAGCCAAAGAAGATTTAGCTAGTTGTATAAATGGTTGGGAATCTTAAATTTCTTGTCCGTTAGAAACCATCAGTTTGGCCATTTTTTTCTGCCTAAATTTGAAGATCTTGAGCAGATCTTTTTTTATGAATGGAAATGCAAGTTCACCAAATGGAAAGAATGGGATCCTGTATTCAACTCGATCAACAATTAAAATTCCATCTGCCAGTTGTGAAAAAAGATGCCTATGGTGCCATGATTTATAGGGACCCGAGATCTGCTCATCGACAAACTCATGTGGAGGTTGCCAATGAGAAATAAGAGACCTCCATTTGAGAGATAAGCCATGTAGCTTTAATTCATAATCAATGGTGCTGCCTGTACCTAATTGCTCTGTAGTTTTTTTAAGAACCTTGAACTGGAGCCAGGATGGCGTAATTTTTTCTAAATTTTCTGCGTTTGCGATAAATTCCCATGTTAGCTCTGAACTTACTGGTAGCCATTGCCGAAATTCAAGAACATGGGCCTCGGTATGGATTGAGTTATAAAAAATATTTCCCAAACAAGCGTTTAGGCTGGGAAATTGGAATTCAAAGTCTAAATTTTGTAGTTTTTTAGGCCTAATGCAAGAACCTTTCAGCACTAAAGCTGCTCGCTGTCCAAGGACAAATTTCAAGGCAGCCTTAGGAGCTTTTGTTGCTGAAAAGCTGCATGTGTACTTGCTAAGCTCCTTATGGAACTCTTTGTTGGTAGCGCCTTCAGGAGAAACAAGGTTAAAGATACCGTTATAAGAATCTTGAAGAATCGCTTGTCTGACAAAATTGACGACATCTGCAATATGAATCCAATTCATCCATTGATTGCCTTTGCCGAGGGTGGCTCCTAATCCAAAGCAGTAGACATCGTGAAGCTTGGGAAACGCACCTCCACCCCAACCTAAAACAAGACCAATTCGTGCAATGCATAAGCGTGAAAAATCTGATAACCCTTGAGCTTCTTTTTCCCAAATTTGGCATGTTTCTGATAGAAATCCACTCCCTGCAGGAGAGGCTTCGTTCAACTCACCGCTCTGATCAAAGCCGTAATAACCGATTGCAGAAGCTTGAATAATAACCTGGGGCTTAATCCTATCTCGTATGAGGGCTCGTTTAAGTGCTTTAACTGCGTTTATGCGGGAATTGAAAATTTCTGATTTGTAAGATTGCGTCCAAGACTTGTCAGCGATTGGTTGACCAACAAGATTAATGACTGCTGTCACACCGTTAAGAGCAGCAGGAGAGATCTCTCCTTTATCCCACTCGAAAAGGGAACAGGGAAAAGATGTATGCCAGCGAAGCTCCGAAGCATTTCTTGTCAGTAAGTGAATGTGCCAGCCCTCAGCTACAAGGCTTTCTGCAATAGCAGAACCAATAAAGCCTGAACCACCCATCAGTAATGCTTTTCTTTGCATGGATCCCTCATATGGCTGGCGCATTTTGGAATGGGTGGATTACCAACCTATTTGCTTTGTGCTCATAGGCTACACCTATTGGGCTACTTGAATGGATAGGGGATTTCGTGGCTGCGTCAAATACTCCAATAGATCATTGAGTCCTACGACAGCAACCCCGACAACCGTATCGCTGCCACCATAGTAGATGAAAATTTTTCCATCATGTTCGACCGCTCCACAGGGAAAGACCACATTGTTAACGAAACCCTTTCTTTCCCACGAAGTCTCAGGTTGCAGAATAGGATCAACAGTTCGAGCCAAGACCTTCCATGGCTCCTTGAGGTCAAGAAGCATAGCGCCGACTCGATAGTGGCGATCGTATGAACTTACCCCATGATAAAGAAGAATCCAGCCCCGATTGGTCTTGATCGGTGGCGCAGAGATACCGATCTTCATACTGTCCCAGGAATGGGGAAGAGATGGAATCTCACGTAAGCTCCGGAGCCAAGGATCAGGTTCAGCAAACAACAGATCATCACGAAAATCAAAAACGATGTTGCTCCCGATGCGATGCAAGAAGACGAATTTGCCGTCAATTTTTTCAGGAAATACGCATGCGTTCTTATCCATCATCCCAGGAGGAGAAATAATCCTTGGTAGAGACCACATGTTCCAATGACGCGCCAAAAAATCGTTTAATGGAATTTGGGTTAACGCTACGCGGGGCTCATTGACTCCATTGTAAGCGGTGTAGAACATGAGAATCTGCTGCTCAAACACGACAAGACGTGGATCCTCGCATCCAGAGTTCCCTGTTTGATTTATCTTTATCTCAAATTCAGTGCGAGGGTAATAGATGGGGTCAGGAAGGCGCTCATCAATTGTTATTCCGTCTCGAGATGTCGCGTATCCCAAACAAGATGTCCCATTTTCAGCTTGGGCCCGATAGACGATATGGAATTTTCCATCTGCATAGAAAGCCCCAGGATTAAAAACATTGCTCTGCTCCCAAGGATGTTCCCACAGAGCAAAAATAATGGGATTTACTTCTGCGCGTTTTACTTGTAGGGGCACTCGGGCCGTTGGTTTCATCGCAGCAAAAATGTCGTCAATTTTGCTGGTTGCATGAAGACAATATGTATCTCCACCTCCGTAGTAGAGATGCACAGTGTCTCCCTCTAGAATGGAGGCTGAAGGAAAGATCACGTTTGGTACCACACCTTTTTTTTCGTAACTTTCACTAGGAAGGAGTAAAGGCTCGTCAGTTCGAGCAATAATATTCCGTGGATTGCTGGCATCAAGAAGTACGGCCTCTATCCCAAAGATCCGCTGATCTGAGTAGTAATTGCGAATGTGGGAGTAAATGAGTAGCCATCCTTTGGATGTTTTGATCGGATTTGCTCCAACCTCAACATGATCAGTGTTGAGACGAGACAAAGAAAGCACATGCAGAGGCAGCTCTGCATACCAACGCTGCCACATCTCATGATTCCAGAGGTCTGCAATTTCTAGAAAGCTAACCATCGCAATGTGAGCTGGGGGTTGGTCGGTGTCAACCGTTAAAACTGCCCAGTATTTACCACCGATCTTTTCTGGAAACATCACCATAGCTTTAGCATTAAACGGAGTCACGAGGTGGTTTTCACGTACTGTTGTCATGTTATCTGTAACGGCAACGGCAACTCTAATTCCCTCGGGGGTAAATGGATACTCCCCAATTGCTGTATAGAAGACAAGGTAGCGTCCATCAACTTTAACGATGCGTGGGTCTTCGCAGCCAAAGCGATTCCAAGGCTGATTGGGTCTTAGAAAAAGAAACCGATGGTCAAAATTGCTACCATCTGGCGAAGTAGCACCTCCAATTGATGAAACTCGAAGATCTTGCCCAGAGAACCTCCTTGGTCTCGACATAGCCCGGTAGAGCATCAGAAATTGACTTCCCTCTTTGACGACAGATCCGTTGAAAGAAGCAAAAGCATCCCATTCAACCTCAGACCGCGGCCCCAGCAATGGATTGTGCGGATCACGTTTGAACGCCATCATAGTCCCCTTACTTTCTTGAGAATGGCTTTATCCATATTTACCGTGTTCTGACTTTTTAGCTCTGCAAGAAAAGTCTCTAAATTTGCGGTAGCAACACAAACTACAGAATCCGCAGCGCCATAGTAGACAAATAGCTGGGATCCCAGCACAATTGCTCCACAGGGGTAAACTATACCAGGCTTAAATCCAACGTTTTCATACCAGTCGGACGGAGTGATGATGGGAATATTGGTGCGAAAGAGCACTTTGCTTGGATCGTTCAGATCTAGCAGCATGGCGCCAATATTGTAGGTCTTATCGTTCAGATCATCGACCCCGTAATAGATAAGGAGCCAGCCCTCACGAGTTTTTACTGGAGGAGCCCCGGCCCCGATTTTGCGACTGTCCCAATAGCCAGGGCGCACCTGAATTTCTGCTTTTCCTTCGAGCCAAAAGGTCCCGTCAAAATGCAGATGATCCAAGTAGTCGATTTGAATATTCGGAAAAATACGATGAAGTACGACAAATTTGCCGTTAACTTTCTCAGGAAAGATAACTCCGCTCTTATCAACAATTCCAGGTGGTGAAATGAGCACTGGCTTTTCCCAGAACCATCTACGATCGAGAAAATCCTCCAATGCGATCGACGTCAATGCAAGACGTGGTGGGGTTGCTCCGTCGTAGGATACATAGGTTACGTACACACGCTTGTCGATAACAGTGGCTCTTGGGTCTTCACATCCACCGATACCTCCGCCAGAGCTGAAAGGTGATGAATCGAGTTGAGTTGCTTTCAAAATAGGTAATTCTGAAGGTGAAAAAACTGGCGTGTTGAAGCGTTCATCAATGTGTACCCCATCCGAACTCGTCGCATAACCTATGCGCGAGATCAGATCATCACCTTGAGCGCGAAAAAGAATGTGAACCCGACCATCTGCAAAGAAAGCTGCTGGGTTAAAAGTTGCAAAAGACTGCCAGTCGTCTTGTTTCTGATCATTTTTTGGAGATATCAACGGATTTTCCGGCGCCTTACTCATAGAAATGGTCTTACCGGAAAGGAAAGAGAATGGAATTCCCGTATTAGGGTAAACGATAGCGCGGATACCCTGTTGACCAAGGTTCCAATACCCATAGATTCCGTTATTGAAGAAAACGGCACCAATCGGACTCCAAGCGTCGCTTTCCTTGGACGTCTTCCATAGCGGCTTATGGCTGCGCCACTTTAGGCTCAGGGTTTCGTGATCTAAGAGTGCAATGTGTGTTTCATAAGAATGAGCTGCATGGGAAGAGCTCTGAACGTTGAAGACTACAAAAAGTCCGTAATTTGATGTGAACACGCAAGCAGGTTCGGCAACTTCGTCAGCACCAGCGAGAACGATTTGTTCCGGGAGCTTGCTCCAGTTTTTGAGGTCCGATGAGACCAATTTTTCCAGAACTCCACATCTTATTGAAAATCCGAGATAGGCTCCCTCCCAGTAGAAGTCCGATGCTAAAAGCAAGGGAAGTGCTGTTTCGGAGCTGAAAGATATATCGCTCCAATGATCGAGATCGTAGCTTTTCATCAGTAAGAGCTTTTGCTTACTTCCAACACCGACCATCGCAGTTCCAACATAGAAATCATCTATATGAGCTACATTCAAGTGGTGAACGTTGGACCATTCGCTTATAAGTGCATGCTCAAGCTGTGGGTTAAAAGTATGTTCTGAGCAGGAAAAATGCAGACCATCCGGACTCTCAGCGACTAACAGATTTTCATTGCCAAGGTTGGCTTGAGCGTAGCACAAAGCTACTTGTTCATTCTTTCGAAAGACTCCAATTCCATGAATTCTGCGCTCAGATCTGGTCACAACTACCTCTGGTCTTTTCGTCTAAGGCTTTTAATATACGGTATTTTTTTCTCTCCGTATGCGATTATCAATATCAAGTAATTTCTAAACTTTGTCAAGATAACCTCATTTTTATGATTTTTTTATGCGCTTTATTCAAAAAAATTGGCATTATCTTTGCATTAGTCGCAAAGTTGAAATGGGCAGATCTGAATTTATACTAAGAGGATTGACCATTAATCACAAATGGAGAGTCCATATGGGAAAAAATCTGCGTGCACGAGACGGTTCCTCCTTTTTACTTTTATTAAATCTTTTCATTTAGAATTTGGTTTTGACTCCGAAACCAAGTGTACCATTGTGGCTATTAACCCCTACGCTCCAAGACCAGGAAGGTGCATACATGAGTGAAAGATCAACCTCAAATAGGCGATCGCCTTGTCCAGGTCTCCATTTAACTTCCAAATCGCTCAAAAAATTGCTGGTCCACTGCATCTTTTTCTCTAGATCGAGTCTGAACATACCTCGATGACTTACCAAAATCTTGGTTTCAATTAAGAGGGGCAAAACATAACCAAGTCCTACTACTGCAGACCCTTTCTTGTTAAAATGGGTAGCTCCAGCAATGACGTTTAGGAACTGATCGTTCCACCTCCGATACAAGAGATCTGCCTCAATTTCCCACTCCCTGCTTGTTGAAAAGTGATGTTTAGAGTTGTTAGCTGATTCAATTCGAGCTTCGAGACGATCCCAGGTTTTGTCAGATCTGAAATAACCCTCCAGTCGATTTGAAAAAAGATGAGCTGCTCCATAGAAATAGCGGTGATCATGAAGATGATGATCTCTCTTTTCCATTTCATGTATTTCTGAAGATGGCTTGTAGTTTGAATACTTCACAACACGTGCCATTCCCGTCTTCATATGATAGAGGTTGTGGCAGTGAAGCATCCATTGCCCGCGTTCATTTGCATAAAATTGGATTGTCCTTGAACCATGAGGGGCGACATCCACTGTGTGCTTAAGAGGTGAAAGATCACCGCTCTTGTTAAGAACTCGAAAGAAGTGGCCGTGTAAATGCATTGGGTGGTGCATCATCGTTTCGTTTGCGAATTCAAATTCAACAAGATCTCCTCCATCAATCGTGATCGTGCGATCTTCATGGATAGCCTTGCCATTGATATGCCAAATGTAGCGCTCCATATCACCACCTAGAACAAGCTTTAACTTGTGGATCTTTTTAACTTCAGGAAAAGTGGTAGTTGTTAAAGATTTTAGATTATCAACAGTGAGAGTCTCAACCAGTTGCAGGGGATCCTCATTGATGGAGTCATCATCATGACCTCCATGCTCAGTGGATTCTCCATGATGGGTAGCATGAGCTGTACGTTCACTATCCTGAGTATGATTTCCATGGCCTGCTTGGCTCATAGAGGCAGAGTTATCGTCCTCATGAGCATCAATATGCTTGGCCGATTCTCTGGGATTCATGTGTTCGGCATGATCATTGGAGTCTTGGGTATGTTGCGCATAACTTTGTTGGCCGTCATGACTCATGCTTGTGTAGAGTTTGGGAGATTTTTTTGTGGGAGCGAAGACCTTTTCACCCATGCCGAGCCAAGCTGAGGCATATCCTGTGACGTCTTGGGCGGTTGCTCTTAATTCATAACTTTTACGTTCTGGCAACGTTACCAAAAGGTCATACGTTTCTGCCATTCCCATTAGCAATTCTTTTGCCATGATCGGTTGAATGTCAACTCCATCAGCTGAGATGACTTTCATCGGGCTTTGACCAAGAGATACGTAATAATAGCTTGAGGCTGCGGCGTTAATTATGCGTAACCTGATTCGCTCTCCTGGAGCAGTGTTTGCTAGCTGTGAATCACGCTTTCCGTTTATAAGAAATGCATCATAACCCACATCAGATAGGTCCATTCCACGCATTCGAATCCACTCATTGTGAACATAGTTTTTAAAAGCTCCAGATTCGATGGCTCCAAATATGGAACGAATACTGTCTTTCTTGTATAGGTAGTAGTCTCCATCTTTTCTCAAATTATTCATAACATGATCTGGATTTTCATCAGTCCAGTCACTCAATACTGCGACCACATCGTGATCATAAGCAATTGTTTTCTGTTTGGGATGAATGACTAAAGCCCCATAAACACCTTTCTGCTCCTGTAGCATCGTATGCGAGTGGTACCAGTAGGTCCCGTGCTGTCGAATTTTGAAACGGAACGTGAATTTTTGCTTGCTAAGAATAGGTGGAGTGTTGATGTAAGATACGCCATCCATTTCAGTTGGAAGGAGTATTCCGTGCCAGTGGATGGAAAGCTCTTCATTCAGATAGTTGGTAACTTCGATTTCAGCGTCATCGCCTTCCGTAAACTCAAGCGTTGGTGCAGGAATTTGCCCATTTACAGCCAGAGCAAAATCTACAGTCTTCTTTCCACTGAGATTCACTTCGTGTCGTGTCACCGTTATTTTATACTGGGTTGTTTTAGCAGAAGCCTCTGACCCTAGTAGGATAAATACGTGTGATAAAAGCAGCAAAATGAAGCATGATTTCATGTATTTTACTCTGTGGATCATAGTCTATTCATAGCAGAATAGATTGCGCCAACTCGCTTCAAGATTTTCCCTATCATCAGGGTGAGCAATCCGTATAAGTGCATCTTTTCTTTCTTTAAGGGTTTTGCCATAGATGTCAGCAACACCGTATTCGGTAATCACATAATGGGTATGAGCACGAGTTGTGACGACTCCGGCACCTTGAGTGAGAGTCGGGACTATTTTGGTCTTACCCTTACTGGTGCGGCTTGTCATCGCAATAATAGGTTTGCCACCCTCCGAGAGGGAGGCGCCGCGAATAAAGTCTATTTGCCCTCCCACTCCGGAGATGATTCGGTGCCCTACCGAGTCAGCACAAACTTGTCCTGTAAGGTCAACTTCAACCGCTGAGTTAATAGCGATCACATATGGGTTGCGCGCAATGTTCTCTACACTATTCACGTAAGCAATATCGAGTTGCACAACAGAAGGATTGTCGTGGATGAAGTCATAGAGGCGACGTGATCCTTGTACGAAGCCAGAGACCGTCTTACCGGGGTGAATCTTTTTGCGACTATTGTCGACGCAACCACGGAGAATAAGGTCGAGCACTCCATCTGACCATGTTTCAGAATGAATGCCGAGGGATTTGTGATTTTGCAAGCAAGTGAGTACAGCATCTGGTATGGCACCTATACCAATCTGCAGAGTGGCACCGTCAGGTATCATCTCTGCACAGAATCTTCCGATGGCAGTCTCCTCCGGGCTCGGAATGTGTACAGGAAGTGTGGGGATCGGTTCATCAACCTCAATTACAGCTGCGAAGCGATCGATATGAATAAAACCATCACCATGAACACGCGGCATCTGCTTGTTCACCTGGGCAATAAGCGTTCTAGCGCTTTGTGCCGCAGCGAGTGCGATGTCAACGCTGGTACCAAGTGTACAGTAGCCATGTTTATCCGGGGGAGATACGTGGAGCAGTGCAGCATCGAGCGGAATTCTACCCGTGCGAAACAGATGCGGTACCTCTGACAAAAAACAAGGAATGAAGTCAACCTCTCCAGGGCGCATATACTTACGCATATTGGCTCCCACGAAGAGATTTGCGACTTGAAAATTTTGACCCAGCTTCTTGTCCGCATAAGTAGCCTCACCGAAGGTATGGAGTTGAACAATGCGAACGTTGTGAAATGATTCAGCCTGTTCTACAAGCTGCTCGATCAAACGCATAGGGGTTGCAGCAGCTCCATGGACAAAAATGGTTTGATTTGATGATAGGTGATTTGCCATTGTCAGCATTAAGCAAGCTCCAAGTTGAGACTCTCTAAAAACCTAGGGAGGATTTTTTATGCTCCAAGTGATATCAATTCCAGAAACCTTCTGCTCTTCCCCCGTCAATGAGAAGGGGGGCTATATTTATACTATTGGATATATGTTCTATCGTATTGCAGGAAAAGATCTTATGAGCACCTGCATGACTCAAGTCCTTATAAGCTGTGCCAGCAAAAACAGGATGTATAACTACAACAACAGGTTTAGCTAAGCCCAATCCTGATAGGGTCTCGACCGCAGCTATGAGAGTCCTACCTGATGAAGCGATGTCGTCGAGAAGGACTGGAGTTCTGTTATGGTGAGCTTCCACATCCGGAAGAGAAACCTCTACGTCTTTGTCTCCACGACGGATTTTACGAAGCACAGTAAAGGGAGCGCCAATTTCTTCAGCAACTGTGGCAACCCACTGCCGGCTCTCTTCGTCGGGTCCGATAAGAAAAGGTTTTGTAATTTGCTTTTGAATACACTGAGCGAGAGAAGAGTGAGCGTGGAGAGCTCGAGCCGGGATGGTGTAAATCTCTGCTAGACTCTTGTGCCGATGCAAGTGTGGATCTATGGTTAAAAGCCAGTCAAACTGTTGGGAAAGTAATTGGGCAAAGTAAATGGACGTTACTGCCTCACCATTTTTGAAAGCTTTATCCTGACGCATATATCCAAGATAAGGGGCTACGAGCCCTACCCTTCTAGCGCCTTTATCCTTAAGTAGAGAACTGAGAAAAGATAGTGCTAGGAATTTTTCGTCAGGTCGGTCCAAAGTACAAACAAGAGCACAGTTATGATCTTTGACATTTGCATCGAAACAAAGGTAGCTTTCCATGTCAGGAAAGCGGCGCCAAGAGAGAGAACTAAGTGTCATTCCACCAAGTTGAGCAATATTTGCAGCTAATTTTTCATTTCCAGGAAGAGGGATGAGTAAGGTTTTCGTCATAGGAGACTCGTAATATTTATGATGTCAGGGTGCTGAGCGACGTAGTCGAGTGCGTACTGGAGTTGACCTTCTGTTTCAGCGTGAACAACAAACATAGTTTGACCTTTCTCCACTTTGCTTCCAAGAGGACAGAGGAAGTCCACTCCTGCGAGTTTTGCGCGAGGAGCTCCTGACAGCTTGGCAACCATAGCAAGCCTTCTATTATGGATTGCTGTCACCGTGCCCGTTTGGTCAGCTAATATATGTTCCTGCAAACGAGCCGTCTCTAACGAACGCAGACCTCCTTGAGCTTCACAAATTGCATAAAATTTCTTAAGAGCATCACCACTATCTAACGCTCGTTGTGCTTCTGAACGACCATGACCTTCTGGTATCCGGTCTGCAAGTTCTAGTATCAAACCTGCGAGGTCGAGAGCTCGTGCTCGTAAGTCTTGCGGAGCGTTTTCTTCTCCTTTAAGAATTGCTAGCACGTCTCTAGCTTCTAAACCTGGTCCAATGCCTCTGCCAACAGGTTGCAAACCATCTGAAATATGGACTCGAATCTTTAATCCGATCTTTTCACCAATTCGAACGAAGAGACCAGCAATACGTTCAGCTTCCGCTGAGGTTCGCACCTTAGCTGTAGACCCAACAGGCATATCGATCAGGACATGCGTGGAGCCAGCAGCAACTTTCTTCGACAAAACCGAGGAGAGCATGAGCCCTACACTGTCAAGGTCGAGGACCTCTTCAATGCGAATGAGTATATCATCTGCAGGACTTAGGGAAAGTTCCCCTCCTCCCCATACTATGCAGGCCCCTGCTTTCTCTATGACTTCGTGCATTTTTGTGAGGCTTAAGTTAACAGGGCAGAATACCTCCATAGTATCTGCGGTTCCCGCAGGAGATGTTATTGCTCGGGAGGAAGTCTTTGGAATAGTAAGCCCGAACGTTGCCAAAATCGGAATTACTATTATACTGGTACGGTTCCCGGGTAGACCTCCTATACAGTGTTTGTCGACTACAATATTGTTCGGCCAGTGGGTTCGCTTTCCTGAAGCGACCATAGCCTGGGTGAGATCGAACACTTCCTGCTCACTAAGACGATCGCCAGAGCATGAGGTAATAAAGGATGCAAGGTGGATATCGGAATACATTCCGTTAATGATGTCTTGCAGAATAGCATCGAATGCCGATCGGCTGAGAGCCTTACCCAATATTTTTCCGCGGAGGTACTGACCTGACTCAGGAACATCTGCATGGAAGAGACCGATCCGGTCACCGTCTTGAGCTTGCAAAGTTTGCCAACCAATCTCAGAAAGACTAGCCTCATCCCCAAGAAGAATATCAGATGTTATTGCGTTGATAGTCGCGACAACAGTGCGGTTAGCATGCTTGATAATTACTCGCGAACGTTTCTCAAAACCTTCCGACTGAAAGCAGCTCGAATCAGCACGGATAAAGAGGACTATCTCGTTGTAAGAGTCGATTCCAAGTCTTCTCAATTTGAAATTGTTATGAATCCTTTTTAAGTCATTCACGATTTCTACTCCCGAGACTCCTGCGAAGGTTGTTTAATAGATAGGCAGAGTTGCCCTTCTGATAAAGCCTGAATTATATGTAACCATAGTATTACTCATTTTGTCATTGCAATTATATTTATGACTATGTTCCGATGTGTCGTAGTTAAATGAACTCAAGACCTAGAACTTTAGGAACCATCCCAAAAATCGGATAGTATGGCGTTGAGAAGCGGTAAATGAGCAGCGCAGCGATGAAAATAAAGTAGCTAGAGGACTTGCGGGATGGTTCTAAATTAAAAAATGAAAAGCAGACGTTTATCTTGTGTTTTAATTTGAGCTTTACCTCCATAGGGAACAATCGCTTGTGGGTCAGTATGTCCGATATTTACATTGCTTACCATAGGTGCCGTCGAGTTGTATTGACGAAATATTTCCAAGACAGTTTTAGCTTGAAGCTTTCTGTATTCAGATTTTTGCTGTGATTGCATCTTATGATCAAAAAACCAGGTTTTGGGACGGCCTAAAATAAGTCCACGGATTCTTTGTAGGTAACCGGCTTCACCGAGACTTATCATAAAACGTCGCACAAATTCATGAGTTGGGATTTCTTCAGAGGTCTCTAAAAATAAAATAAATCGACTGAAATCGTCATGATGAGGTGTTCGCTTCCCTACACGCATGAGATCGCAAAGAGACTCGAGACAACCACCCCACAAAGTACCTTCAGCATCGTCGTTTCCATCAAAAATAAAGGGTTCTCCAAGCTCAGAAGGTCTCTTTTTACTGAGTTGATTTTTATCATCCCACGGTAAGTCTTCATCAACTGAATAAGGAGGAGCAATAATTTCGTATAAGCCTTGCTCGAAAAAAGACCATTTCATATTGGCTACAGTTGCGGCATCCATTTCCTTTTGCATAGCAAGCTGTGTCATGACGCTACCGCCATAACCACTTTGAACTCCATTGCTGTACAAGAAATTGCAAAGATGGGTGTTGTCGCTGTATCCAAAAAACAACTTCGGATTGCTTTTAAAAATATCTGGATTCAAAAAAGAAATCAGGCGTATTTGATCTATGCCACCAATGCAGGAAATCACTGCTTTGATGCTTGAATCGCGAAATGCACTATGAAGATCATCCGCTCTATCCTGCTGTGTAGCATGGATATTTAAACAGTTAGGCATGATGAAAGGTTCAAGATTAAAAATAGATTTTAGCCTCTCTAACCCTTGCTCAAAAACCCAAGGGAATGTGCCTGCAAGTGTAGAGGATGGTGACAGGATGGCAACTTTATCATTAGTTCTGAGTTTCATGCTTTATCTCCTGCAAATCATGATAGTGGTTTGCTCGAATACCAATTTTTGCGAGTCTTACTCTTTCGGATAGATTTGTAAGTCCAAAGGAACTCAATGCTTGCCGTCGTTCATGTTTCACCAAACTCGGCATCCGGAGTTCTTCCGAGAATATAATCTAAAGATTTGGTCAATAGTTGCAGTTTGGGAGCTACAGTGTCCAACACTAGTCGTTCCTCTTGCCAATGGAGATACTCTTCTCGGACAGTCTCGACTCTCTCCCAGGTGATTTCTGGAATTCCGCGTAAGCTCCGCACCCGCTCTTCTATTCTTCGTTTGTGAATTGAGGGCTCCAACGTGCATTCAATGATATGGAGTTTAGCACGGAATTTTTCCGCTAGTTTTCGCCACATATCCCGGGCTTCTTGCACTGGATTTACAGCATCAATGACAACAGAAAGCCCCAACTTTAACTGTTCCCTAGCCAAAGTTTCAGCAACTAAATAAGCTGCTAGTCCCGTTGCGAAGCTTCGTGTCAGTCCGCTTTGTAAAATTGCAGATTCAATGGGGTCAACGGAAAATATTGGCAACGATAGTTTTGATGCAACTGCTTCGGCTAAGGTGCTTTTACCGACCCCTGGCAAACCTGTAAATACGATGATGTTCACCTTGATTAATCTCCCAGCATTTCTAGTTTCAGTGGTTGTCCACAAGGTTCATCTCCGAGTGGATTTCATCTCGAATCGGAACCGCGCTTCTTCATTTTGCTGACCAAATCGGCGTCGAGCTTCCATTGAGTTTCTACAGCCCACTTTTTTGCTTGAAGCATAATGAGATCACAAATCGGATCTTTGATGAGAGTATAATCTTTCCAAGCCAGGGGGACATATCAGTTAAAGTACCAAAAAAAGATAAAACACCGGAAAGGAAGGCTATCCTCGAAGTGCGATTTGGCTCCTTCAGTCTTAGTCCTCATCGTAATCATATACGGCATAAAACGGAAAAACGCCAGATATTAAACTTCGTGCAGTTCATGTGATTGAAAGACACCCTCCCCATGGGGCGGAAGCACTAGAATGGATGTTGCTTACAAGCCTGCATATAGATTCTTTTGAAACAGCAATTGAAAAAATTCGTTGGTATTGTCTGCGTTGGAGAATCGAGGTTTTTCATAAGATTTTAAAATCAGGGATGAAGATAGAGGAGTGCAGATTAGCTACAGCTTCTCGTTTAATATGCTATCTATCGGTTATGAGTATCGTTGCATGGGGAGTATTTTGGCTCACCCTGTTTAGCAGGGAAAACCCTGAGAGTCCATGCACAACAATTTTATCCGATGAAGAGTGGAAAGTTCTTTATTCAAAACTTTATAGGCATCAGTCACTCCCAAGTAAGATACCTTCACTTAAAGAAGCTAGCGTTTGGATAGCGCGATTAGGAGGCTTCTTAGAAAGGAAGGGTGATGGTTCACCTGGGTCTAGTTTGACCACTGACTTGAACCTGTGCCCTCGATTCCATCAGTATGGACGTATCTTTGCGTCATTTTTAGATCAGCATGTCCAGCAATCTTCTGAACCTGTGTGATTGGCAAAGGTTTGTCCATCCCTTAACCATTAGCAAGATTTGTTAGACAAGTGTGGCGCAAAGCATGAAAATGGATCTCTCTGACACCAGCCCACCGGCATGTCCTTGAAAAAAACTTGATGGTATTCATACGAGTGTTGAAGATAGGTTTGTGATCAGGAATGTGTCGACGTTTCGACAGTATTGCTCGCATCAAGGTTCCGGAAGATGAACGCGAGGCTGAACAATCTCAAAAAAGAGACGGGACATTGGTTTCATTGATCCGGTTAGTACAGTGTAGGAACCATCCCACAAGTTGTACAGCAAGGCATTGAGGTGCGAGCAGCGCAGTTTAATTGCTGGTAAATAAGCAGCATAGCGACGGAATAACGCAGATAGACGACTTGTGGGATGGTTCCTAGATTGATAAAGCCTTAAAATAGATGATCTTCTATTGACTTCAAGTTCTTGTCAACTAGACTGGCTCAGTACCGTGCCATTGCCTCTTAGCTGTTAAGATTAAGGCAAAGTAAGCCAGGCTTACCGGGGAAAGAAACAGCGCTATGCGGGAGACTTCCTGAGTGAAGTAAGATGATGAATAGAGAGTTAGGAAGGTCAGTAGGGTAATCAGGTGCACGAGAGTATAGAGCGTCAAGAAGCGGTAGCTCATTCCGCGAAAAAAGAAGGTGAAGACGAATAAGAAATCTGTGGGCCAGAAGAGCCATAGATTGGCATTGTGAAGTGTGAGAGTGAAAGAGGACAAGGCCCAATTGAGGCTCATTAAGAGGCCTATGCTAGCTGAGAAGAAAGCAAAGCAGCATGAGAAGAAGATCATAAGTCCCTTGTAGTAGGGCGGATAATGTTTCCTCAAGAAAAACAAGATCAATATAAAAGCTAAGCCTAGAAACAAGTATGCGTGGAAGGCTTTAATAGGCGAGCTGCGGACTATATTTCCCTTTGCTAAAATCTCAGTTCTTCCAAGAACAGGTGTCGGCACGGTCCCTGTTGCGCTCAGTTGTTTTGTATGAAGGAGGACTTTATACAGTCGTTCTGGCAGAAACATTCCAGACCAAGCACTGTCAATTAAATCGACTTCTGAATTCATTAAAATATCAATAAAAATAGAATAAAAAGAAGATTCCGAGACGAGTTCCAAAAGATGTTTGCGTATAGATAAAATTGCTTGTTTATTTTGTTTATTCGGACTTTGTCTCGAAAGAACATGTGGCAAGACAGAGTGGATAATATCTCGCAGAGCAGACGCACAATTTTTGTAAAGAAAACTGTAAGTAGTCGGAGCTCGTTTGAGATCAGATAGGACGATGCGGAGTAGCTTTTTTTTCTGATCTAGGCTCAAATTAATCTGATTTTGAAGAATAGATCGCTGATCCTCAGAGTAATATTTTAAAATGAAGTCAGATCTATATGATTGTGCACTTTGCTGCAAAGTCCCCATGAAAAATTGCCAAAAGAACATTGGTTTTGTGAGCATCGGGTCGAAGATCCCCCAACTCACCGAGTACTCTTCCCCCGTGCTCATGTTCTTTACGATCAGCATCGTGTGACCAAAACGTGTGGTTACATCGGTTCCAGGGCCGACTGTTCCCAGGAAAAATTCTAGATCACGTGCTTTAGGGATAGGGTCAAAGAAGCAGTAGGCTAGGGACGATTCGAAAAGCAGACTTAAAATTAGAAATTTGACGATCCCTCTTGTTTTTATGAATCTATTCATCTTCACTCAGAATGACGAGCTTGGTTTAAGACCAGGCGCGTAAAATCAGTCATAACGTCCGCAGAGCGGGGAGCTTGACGGTTGTGAGCAGTCCCAAGAGGTGCCAGATTTTTTAACCTATTTTCCTGGTCAAACCAGACGACCCTATCGTTTAGTACCGGTTGAACCAGTCAAAACACAACCTCATGTGGGAGTGAGATACGCCCATTTCCCACATGTCGGTGCACCGATAAGAGACACTGAATCCAAGAGCCAAGCCTTGGAAGTTTTACTGGTCAAACCGGTCAAACCAGTGGTTTACCTATCCTTGAGTTAGAGCTTGCAAGCTCTTGTAAGAGCGTCAATATAGTGACCCTGGATTGTCGCAAGGTTAATAAAAGTATCAGGACTTACATCGATCTCATCGTTTTTTTTAACGAATGCCTCTGCTTCTGTCCTTAAGTTATATGTCCTTGCTTTGAATTCGGATTCTCCTGGACCATTATTAAATCCTGCTCGTTTCTCTTCACAAGCAACAACAACTCTCTGTAATGCGCCTGTTCTAAATTTTACCAGACCGTTGCTACCGGCAAAGCTAGACTGGGTCCAAGCTATGGCTTGGTATAGGACGATCAAAAGCAAGTGGTTTTTTTTCATGATAAATTTTCCTACTTAATCAATTAATACATTTTCCGACAAAGTTCCATGAGTGTATCGGCATGAAAAGTAGAAAGCTTTACCTGATTCAGGGCTGTCTCATCAAATTTTGGCGATCGGTGATAGTAGTTCTGCCAAATAATCATTGGTTAATGACTCCTTACCTCGTTTCATTGGACCAGTTGCCGGATTTCACCGATTCTGAGCCACCCTATTTCACAGGTTTTTTGAACGATTGTGGTGCTAGACAGGTTTTCTAGGAGCTGTCTCTAGGGTGAGTTTTAAAAGTTCGCGGGGGGTTTATCGGGCTTTCTCCAGCGTGAACCCTTCGGATAGCTTCTGCATAATACGTCCGTGGATTAACCCCATTGATTTTGCAAAACTCTACAAGAGAAAAATGAATAGCAGCAACCTCTGCTCCTTTCTTGGAGTGAGTGCCATACCACGTTTTTCTCCCCACAACAGGGCTTCTTAGGTTCTCAGAAAACTTGACCAAAAAACCGGCGCAAGCCTCGTCCTCAACACCCATTGCGTAGCTTTGGGTGTAGGACGGGGTCAAGCCGTAAAGACTTCGCTTAGGGAGGGGATGCAAACCCCTTCCTAAGCTAGTACGAGCAAAGCGAGTTCAATATTGCATCTAAAAGAATTAGATGTGGATGAGTTGCCGACAGATCCTCTCTTTGAGCTAGAGCCGACTTATGCAGCGTGTATGTCGGCGTCGGTAAAGAATCAGATCGCTCTAGGGGAAAGGCAAGGGCAGAGGGTTCGATTCATTGGTTCAGGCTTTGGCTACGAGGAAGAGCTTCCAGCTAGTGAATCTAGCCTTTGTGCGAGAGTGAACGGATTCAGTCTTCACGCTGCGGTTGCTATCCCCAGACATCGTAGGGATCATCTGGAGAAGCTCATCGGCTATGTCGCTCGCCCCTCAATCAGCAGCGACCAGATGAGCCTTACCCCCAAGGGTGAGATCAAATATGAAGTCAAAAAGGAATGGGATTACCCACGTTCTCCTGTCTCCCCTAGAGTTGATCGAGAAGCTGTGCTCTCTGGTTCCCCTACCCAATCTCCATCTCGTGAGATTTTGGGGTGTCTTAGCCCCGAACTCTAAGCTGAGGCGGGGGATTATCCCCGGTAAGACTCGAGCAGAGATCAAGCAAGAAAAAGAAGAAAAAAAGGACGAGAAAAAGATCAATAAGGGATCCTGGTCGAGGCTCTTGAGCCGGGTCTTTGGGATCGATGTCTCGACATGCCGAGTCTGTGGAGGAGAGATGAGGATCATTGCTTCGATCGTGAGGCAAGACGTAGTGCAGAAGATCTTGGCACACCTTGGTCTCTCTCCCAGACCACCACCGGTAGCCCCTTCTCGGATCCAAACACTGTTTGTGAGCTAAATCTTCTGCAAGGAGACTTAGCAGTGCTTTGCTTGTTTCACTGAGTTTGAGATGAACTCGCTAGTTTGGAAGGACAAGAAGATCAGTTTTCCTATCTTCTCTCGATATCAGATCTGGCGGTGACGGAAAACGTAAGGATAATGGCAAAAGGCGGCATAATTGGAGTGTTAAAAAGAGCCATTATTTTTCCTATCTTCAATGGGACATTTTTCCATGTGAATGGGACATTTTTTAACCAAATCGAATTAAAAGATGAAAATATTTTAATTAATTCAAGGTGATGCATGTGGCATGAGCCTTGCTTACCTGCTCTCATCCCTTGAGGGGTCAAAGGATTTATGAATTTTTTTCATTAGGAGGTAAATTATTTTCTAAAAATTTTACAACATTGGAAGTCAGTCAAAAAGTAGATTTTAATGTTAAGGGGAAGAATAGGCATAGAGAAATTGTGCAGGAGTAGACAGATGATGATGGATGGATGATAGAAAAATAAATAACTCGAACTCGTTTGATTCTATTATGTGAGTAAAATCAATTAAAATTTCGATAAGAACTGATGAGGATATGGTTTATGTTCTTTTATAAAGTATGTATATTTATGTATGTTTTTATCAGTTATCATGTTGCATTCGCCGCATCTGTTGTACCCCAAGATGCATTGGGTCAAAACCTTATTCATTCAATTCAAAGTGGACGTCATTTGGGCTTGGAGGAAGCGTTAAGTCAAGGAGTAGAACTCAACAAGGTTTATAACGAGGGTAGGACGCCTCTTATAGAGGCTATTACCCATGGCCGGTTTGGTATGGTGAAAAAACTGCTTGATGCAGGAGCGAATCCAGATTTAGCTGACTCCTTAGATCGTTCACCTTTGATGTGGGCGGTCATAATAGGATTTGAGGGACTTGTCGTACATTTATTAGAGTTGGGGGTCAATCGAGATCACGTTTCCTATCATCAAAAGACAGCTCTCATAGAGGCCATCTCCCATGGGAAGGTGGCTGTAGCTCTACGACTGATTGCTGGAGGAGCGAATCCGAATTTGCCTGACGGTCGTCGGGTAACACCTCTGATGTGGGCAGCTAGAACAGGATCTGCCCCCCTTGTTATAGCTCTCTTAAGAGTGGTCGATGTAAATGGTGCTACTTCTCACGAAAGAACAGCACTCATGGAGGCAGCAGCAGCAGGTTCCCTAGTTACATTACAACTATTATTAAGAGCAGGCGCACAAGCTAACGCTGCTACAAGTAGTGGTCGAACGGCCCTTCTCGAGGCGGCCAAACATAGTGATCTTAATTTGATTAATGCACTGTTACGTGCGGGAGCACTTGCTCATCGTCCCGATTGTCATGGAGACACCGCACTTATGGTGGCATCTCGTGAAGGCAATTTGTTAGTCGTCCAGAGGCTTTTACAAGAGGGCGCTCCTGTAGCTCACAAAGCGGGTGATGGACATTCTGCCCTTAGCCTGGCGAGGGTAAACAGGCATGATGAGGTTGTTCATGTATTGTTGGAAGCGGAAGCGGCAGCCCATGTTCCAGACGGTTTGGTGAGTTCAGGCTCATTGCGCGGCTATCCCTGAAGAACTTCTGGAATCGGAGCTCTTTGGTCATGCTAAGTAAATACGCTCGGAGCTCTTTCTTCGAGATTTAATTAAAATTAAGTAATAGGTTTCTCTAAATTCATTCCCATCTTCTCTCGGGTCCATCCGCTCTAAATACGCTCGGAGCTCTTTCTTCGAGATTTAATTAAAATTAAGTAATAGGTTTCTCTAAATTCATTCCCATCTTCTCTCGGGTCCATCTAATGGGCAGACTTAGTTTAGAAATAATGAAAAGTCGGGCTACTAGATAAATTTAAGAGGAAATTATCGTGATATTTTTTTAGAAGTGTATGATTTTAATAAAAGCAGATTAAGGCTTTAGTGAGCTTACTGGTGAAAATCTTTCGGAATATGCATTTCCTCAGGAAGAAAAGCAGGGAATGTATGTTCTTCTAAAAGCGGAGAGGAATCCGCGGCGGAATATCACATCGATGTTGTCACCAATTGTGTGGGAGTTTTCAAAAATCTCTCGGGTTAGTTCTAAAAGCTTTGAAAGTGCTGCATTTAAGATATCTCTAACATATTTTTTTTCCTGAATAAATTCATATCCAGGAAGGTGTTTGTAGGGGGTTAAAAGATCAGATAGTAGGACTCTCTCTTTTGCTGAAATTTCAAAATGTGTTAATACACTCGAGAGACTTAAGCGCCAAGAAGCTGAGCAAAAAGGATCTTGATCAGGGTGAGTTTTATTCACCTTGTAGCGATTGAGCCAAATATATTGCTGCACATTTTGCACGTAGCGAGCATTGGTGATCATCGGTGATTTATATCTTTCTCGTAGTGCTTGGCTGTCTCTATCAAAAAAAGCATTGATATGTCTAGCTAACTGCGAGTTTACAGTTCGCATAAAATCACCAAGAAGTTCAGAGCTTTTAGCCTGGACCAGCATATGGAAATGATTATCCATGATGATGAAATCAAATATTTTTATGCCATATCTACTATGATATTTGGCCCAAAGTAACAAGAGAGTCACTTTGATCTCTGCTGGAGCCAACAGCATAGCCTTATTGTGGCAGCGAGAGATAACGTGAGCGTATGAGTTATTAGAGATGATCAAGCGTCTTGGATACATAGTGGTTGCACTATGTATGTTAAGGATTGTGTCGTCGAATGACTTCGTGCCACCCTTCTTCCTTTTTTGGGCGAACGTTCTTGTTGCTCCGTGCCATTCTTTCCTGCCATTCTTTCTACTCCGTGCCATTCTTTCTATGGGCGAACGTTCTTGTTGCTCCGTGCCATTCTTTCTATCCCTGCGATAGAACCACAGGTAAAGGTGACGAGCCATCCCATATTCACATAACGGGGAATGGTTGAGAAATTAAAATTTGGTTGAAACCGATTCATATAGAATCAAAATATCGCATGTCCCCAAGAGATCAGCGAAACGTATTGACTACGATCAAAGAGAATCGGTCCGTATTACTGGAAAAATGGAATGAATTTGCCTCAAGAAAGTGCATTATCCGTCGATTATAGGGCTTGAGATTGGGGAAGACGTGGTCACCGCTAAACTCATGGGCGGGCAATCTCGATTCCTGTTGCCTGGTTCCAACGCCTAGAACAGGCTAATAGGAAGCAATTGATGAACTATGAGAAATCACCATCGGGATATGGGGTTCACTGGCCCGAGATAGATGAAGATATAAGTATAAAAGCTTTTGTGGATGGGTGTGCAGCATAGCTGTGGGAGCCAGATACAAAAGCAATAGATCGGAGCCAGGGAGAGGATGAAGCAACGGTCGCACGATGGGACACTGATTGGGGACCCAAAGATAAAGAATATTTTGATACGTTTCATCCAGAGCAATTGCTACGTTTCTCTATAAAGACTTCAAGTAAGTGGCTTTAGTCTTTGCCTAGCGATCTAAAATTGGGAGCTAAAAATTGCTCAGATCGCAACGCCATATCAACCACCTGACCAGGTTCAAACTGTGTCGAAAGCTGCCATAGATTTTCTGCTTTGCTTTCACCTCCTGGTTCGGTCAGGAAGATTTCCTCACAATATTCAGCGATATCTCTCACAATCCGCTCGGAACGGTAGTAGGCCAGCCCAATCGGATCAACCTGCCCTCGATCACCATAGCCCTGGTAAAACAGTGCTTCTTCTTGCTCTGGTGTGCGCATCTTCCCAAACAAACCGCTAGCGACAAACATCAAATCGCGCTCTTTAGGCGCTAAGATGATTGTGTCCCAGTCAACGATGTAAAATGTGCCGTCAGCTTGGATCAGTATGTTCCAAGCGTGAATATCAGAGTGGCATAGGACCAGCGGTAGCAGGTTAACTTGTAGTACCGCACCCAGGCGTTCAGCCAGCTGGATAAGTGTATCTACGACAGTACGCTGTCGCCTGAGCAGATCTGCCAATGACGCTGCTACAGGGTCAATGAAAGTCGTTTCATCGATTTTCTTCTGGAACTGCCTCACACGCTCTCGCCACTCCCCTGAAAAGCTTTCTTTAGGAACACGAGCGACCATCTCCCGCGGCAGTGCTGTCGAATGGATGTCTCTGAGCGTTTTCCCCAGTTCAACCCAGTGCGTGTCTGCTAGACCAGCGTCATGTCCGTTCCTTCCTACAATAAAGGGGTAGACGCTCAGGTAGTATCCGCTCACCGACACCCAAACTTTCCCATCGAGCGATGCCAACGGATCAATAATGTGCGGTACTCTTTGGCTGCACAGTAGCTTGGGCACTACCAGCGACATCTCGTTGAAGTCTTCTCGTCGCAGTTTCACAAAGTAAGCTGCGCCACTCTCGGTATCAGCGCGGTAAACTACTGTGTTGCGATCTGCTCCCAATGGCAAAAAAGTGACTTGTTTAGTGCGGATTCCATAGTTCTTACGCAAGCAATCGATAAGTGCCGCGTCTTGGATATTCGGTTTGTCTAACATGAGAATGCTCCTAGCTTTCAGATGCCTAGTCTCAAAGCATCTTTTCAATTTTATAGACAAAGGATTTCTTCGGAGGTGCGTAGCTTACAGGGATTTCCTGAACGCCAGTGTTGATTCCCCCAATTTTGAGCATTGCCTTTTGTGAGCGAATGTTACCCAAACCGAGGTGAAAATAGGTCGTCTTCACAAAACGTAAAGCATAATTCACCATCAATTTTTTAAGATCCAAATTGTATTTGCCGCCCCAGTATTCTCGCGTCAAAAAGGTGTATCCGATTACGACCGAAGAGTTTTTCGGGTCATAGTCATAGTACCGAGAGGTACCAACGATTTTTAAATTTTTGAGATCGATAACGACCAAAGCCCCTTTAGAGGCTATTGCCTCCGCAAAAAAAGACAGAAATACATCCGGTTTATAACGATCTGGTTGGGGATGCATTTCCCAAATAAGCGGATCTGAGGCAGCTTCGAAGAGAGCGGAATAATCGTCATTCTGTAGCGGCCTGAGCTTCAAAAGCTCCCCGTGTAAAGTTGGTTGAAGTTTCAACGTCAGGTCCTGCAATGGCAAGCGATTTAGGTCTATCTTAAAAAATCGCTGCGGTCCGATTTCTAGATAATTGGCGTGGTCATATTCTAGAACGATAGCATCTGCATATGCACGTGAAATGGTATCTGCGTAGCCATTTTCCTTCACACAGTCTTGTTCTATGAATGCGTAGCCCAGATCTTTAAGCTGCGATTCTAGCGAACGTGCAGCAACGGCAATTAACCCAAGACCTTGCAGAGCCGGTTCAACCGCTGCATAGAACACATACACTGTTTCTGAATCTGAATTGCTAGGATCGAATTCGCTTTTCGGTATAGCAACGCTTATAGCTACTAGTCGACCATCCTTGGAAGCTGTACCAATGATGGTACTGGGTCTAGCGAGCAAGGTTGCAGCATTTGGAGCCATGATATTGTCACCAATACCGAGAACTTCCTTAGTAGTAATTTCATCTTCTGGAAACGCTCGATCAAGTAACGCCACCATCTCAGCAATAGAGTAGGGTATTTCTTGTTTGCGTATCTTTTGTGTCGATTGATGCATTCGCATGGATCTCCTGGAAATAAGCGAGTTGCCACTCTTGTTTCTTCTGAGCTTGACGGTTTGTGGTCTTGTCCCATGGTGGTAAACGCGTAGAGCGCGCTTACCACCCCTACCTGAACGAGCCAAGATTCCGTATTGAAGCAAAATGTTTTTTGGAAAGACAAACTGGCCAAAGTGATCTTGAAAACGAACAGACACGACTAGAAATTGAAAATTATCTTCGACGTCAAACGGCTGAATGGGACCATCATTTTTCCGTTTCCAGAATGTTACGAATTGCCCCAATTTTTTGGGAGTTGTTTTTGCGACTCGGAATTTAACATGCATTCCCTCAAGCTTGAATATGCACGCGCCGTAGTCTTGACTCTCAAGATCGGGTTCTACTTGTGAGAAGCGCATGTTGCGCGATTGATAAATCAACTGTTGTATCGCGATCAGATCGGGATGAATGTTGTTCATGCCCCACCGAACCCGGCATCTGTAACTCTTCCACGAATATATTTCATGGCTTTAGCCAATAGTTGCTGCTTAGGAGCTTTAGTGTCCAGCACCAGCCGATCCTCTTGCCAATGGAGATACTCTCCGCGAATAGCCTCAACACTTTCCCAAGTAACTTCCGGAATTCCGTGTAAGCCTCGTGCTCGCTCTTCGATTCTTCGTTTGTCGACTGAAGGCTCCAAAGTACATTCAATAATATGGAGTTTAGCACTGAATTCTTCCGCTAGTTTTTGTCACATATCCCGGGCCTCTTGTACTGGATTTACAGCATCGACGACAACCGAAAGCCCCAATGTTAACTGTTCCCTAACCAACGTTTCAGCAACTAAATAATCTGCTAATCCTGTTGCAACGCTTCTTGTGAGTCCGCTTTGCAAAATTGCAGATTCAATAGGGTCAACCAAGAGCTCTCTATCAAAACGATAAAAGGTGAGCAAAGACACTAAATCCTTCTCGATACAGTGGACAGCCCTCTGCGCCTCTTTGTTCATCGCTGCCTTAAGCTCTGCAAGAGCCTGTCTAGCGGCATTCTCTGAGTCTGCATACATGATTTTGTGAGCATGCTTAACAAAATCTTCTCTTAATCTTGCTGGTGTCTTAGCTGTTGCATTGGCTAGGGCATGGACCCAACATCTTTGAGTTGATGAGTTCAGGGATTCATCTGAAACAGTTTTTCAAGCCCTGGAAGACCATCCATAATGCCTAATCGGACTGCGCTAGGGTCAAGACCTCTACGTTTCAATGAGGAAAAAACTGATCGCCATGAACTCACATCGTCTTTTGTTCCAGGCTCAATAGCTAAGATACTCCGAAGATTATTCTCATCGACACCAAGAACGA
>JAGNWK010000065.1 GCA_017985985.1 Oligoflexales bacterium | reverse complement strand
GCCAGGATTCGTTCATCCATCCTCAACAAGATGACCCAGCTAGGAATGCCTCAGAGTTATAAAGTTGCATAGGATCTAGACAGCTCGAATCCCTTGTCATTCAACAATTTCTTTGTGCAACAACGCCGCTACACAATTTCAATATCTTGATATTACTCAGAAAATTTCAGAATATGCTTATAAGAAATTCTTTAGTCTATTAGCAGGAAAAGCCAAAAAAGAGGGCGTGGAGTAAGAAAGAATCCTAAGGGGAGTCTGCCAGAGAAGACCCCCCTTAGCTTGCTAGAGCTGCTTGCTTCGAGCAGTTCAGTCGAACAGCTCGGTCTTGGAGAACCATATGCCCCTCGGGAGGCTAAAAGTTTCCCCAAACCCTTCCTTGCTAGTTCTTCTACCTAGCGCGGGGTTCGAGTTCGTAGGCGTAGAGGTTTCCCAGGCCGGTGGGAAAGAACAGCTTGGAGCCGGAGAAGAAAGGGGCGGAGAATATGCTGCCTCGAAGATCGTCTGTCCAAACCAGGTGCCCATCCATTCTTAGAGCATGGATCTGTCCCGTGCTGGAGCTGGCAAAGATTCTCTCATTACTTAAAGTCAAATTGCTGATCGACGCGCTCAAGGGGGTGAGCCAGAGCTCTTTCCCATCGCTAGCCCTAATCTCAGCAACATTGCCATTCAAGGTTCCTACATAATAAGAACCAGATTTGAATTCGGAGCTCGTGATGGCTGCAGAAGGAGCAAGGTAAGTCCAGGCGGTTTCTGCTGAATTTTTTTCACCTAGAGAAAGAGCAGCTACAAAGCCATCGTAACGGCTAATCACCAGTTTTTCCTGGTAAATAGCCATTCTGCCCACATAGTCAAAGAATCGACCGACACCCTTGTAATAAGGATTTTTTCTCCAGAGCAGCTCCCCAGTCTCTTCATTTAAGGCAACGATTTCGCCGCTAGACAGCCCATAGTAGACCTTATTTTCGTAAGCAACAGGTGCAGCCAGAGATCTCACCGTCACACCTTCCGGAAAGCCACCGTCATAAAGCCAGCGTACAGCTCCGTCCTGAACTTGGATGGCATAGAGGCTTTGAGCCGCTGTGACGACGAAAATCAAATCGCCAGAGTGTAGGATTTGACGAGAAGGGAAGGAGTTTAAATTTTGTTCCCAGAGTTTATTCCCTGAACTCAGCTCAAGGCAAACAAGTCGCCCATCCTTTAGTCCAACCATCACTCGCCCAGCCACAATCTTAGCAGGAGCTGTAAGAGGCTCCTTGGTCTTGTAAGCCCAGCGGACTAGAGACGAATTAAGATGAAGGGCGACAATATGCTCATTGTCAGCAGCCCCGATGATGAAGCCTGAGGACTCAACCCAGCCACTATGGTCGGCAGCTGCTGCAGGTTTTTCCCTGTCTGTTTGAGGGGAAAGTTTGATGAACGAGGAACGGAGCGGTCTCTCTAAATAGGAGCCTCCACTCTGGGGATGCACACCCCCAAAAATCCCATAAGTATGAGGACTAGCTTGCAAATAAGTCTGCGTATAAATCAAAAAAAAGAAAACACATAATCGAAACGACATAAAATCCTTTGTAGAACGGGGTCTTTCAACCAGGGAACCAGCTGCCAGGTTTCTTTGGGGAACCTGCTGCGCAGTTTCCCCAAACCCCTCTTTGCCTGAGTTTCCCCAAACCCCTCTTTGCCTGAGTTTCCCCAAACCCCTCTTTGCTAAAGGGCGAGGTAAGCTCGGGCTTTTCGGGCTTCAGGGCTGCTGTTGTGCTCAGAGAGTATCGTTTCGAAGGTCTTATTCGACTCGTCTTTTCTACCAAGTAGGGCCAGTAGGCGGCCTTGGATGAGCAAAAGCTTAGGCTTGTTTTCACTGTCTTGTGTTTTAAGAAGCCCCTCGAGTTCCCCCAAAGCCTTGTCGTAGTGTTCAGCCCCCTCTAATAGAGCGATATAGAAAAGACGAACCTGCGTGTTATAAAAGCCAAGGTCCGATTTGCTTGCCTGGGGGAGAATCTTCTCCAGCAGCTTCACAGCGTCTTCAAGTTTGTTTTCTTCGGCCAAGATCCGCGTGGCTGACAAAGCAGACCGCCATCCTTCGAGGGTGGAAGGCGACTTCTCATAGAAGGCCAGGTAACGAGCCAGGGTCTTGCTGTGATCCGGTTTAACGAGAGCAAGCTCCTTTCGCTTCTGGGCTATGCTGGCGACAAGGGCTGGATCCTCTGGTTTAGCGCTCTCTTTATCTTTTCCAGCCTCTTTTCCTGCTTCTTTCTTTTTTTCGAGTTGCTCAAGATCGCCAAGGATCACATTCCTCTTTTCAGAGGAGCTAGTCTCTTCCTTGGAGAAGTCTTCATCGATGAGAGAAACCTCATCCTGCCTCTTTTCGATTTGGACTTTGTTATAAAAGTTCCAGGAGATCCCCGCTGTTGCCAGCACTAACACGGGCAGGGTTCCCCAGACAATCTGGCGAGCATGAGAGTTGACCCACTGCACGGAGGCAAAAAACCTCTCCTGAAATAAGTCAATCCTCTTAATTTGTCTTAAAGTTTTCTTATCTGTCATGACAACCTCTCACTGGTATTCACACTCGACCTTGCTAAGTTTAAGAAAATTACACAGCACAGGCTACAATAGAGTTGTTCTTGAATTCAAAACTCATAGGCGGCGAGAAGGGGAGGAAATCTTGGGAACTTCAGGCATGGGGGAATGGCTAGTTCGAGAAGGGAGAATCTCTGTCAGTGACCTGGAGATTTTGGACAGAGAAAGTGGCCATGAAGGGGCTGCCTTTGCAAAATCAGTCCTGGCTCTAGGACTTTTTCGGAGTCAGTTTGAGCTTGCTAACTACATAGCTAAGCGCAGCCAATTTCCCTACCTAAAAGGTCCTCTCAACCCTGATCCAGATGCTATGAGTGTTCTTGATCTTCCGCTGCTGATCTATTTAGAAGTTATCCCCCTCGCGATTGAGGGGAAAAATCTTCGTATCGCTATGCCAGATCCCCTTGATACCAATATTATGGAACAGCTCAAGTTTTTTAGCCCCTATCCCATCAAACCCATTGTTGTGAAACTAACAAGTATCGCTGGCGCATTGAGAAGATATATCCCTGATTTTAAACTAGCCCCCTCTCCTCTTGGTGTGCTTTTCAAACGCAAAGCTTTTGCAAAATCACCCCTTCCTTCTCCCGACCAGCTTTCAAATCAGGACGGAGACTCTTCAGGGAGTCCTCAAGTGAAGGGGAAGGTTTTCTCGAGACTGGCTGCACAATCTGATTTCCAAACGGCGAAGTTTGAAAGCAAAGCCGATTCCTTCTTGGATGATTTGTCCCCAAAACCTGAACGTGTGATACCAGATCTGTCGAAGGAGGATGAGCTAGGATCACTGCTGGACGACATCTCGACAGAATCAACTCAAGCTAGCCCAGCTCCGGAATCTAGCGAACCCCCCATTCTGAATACTCAAGAACTATCAGAGGAACTAGGTCGTCAAGAAGAGTTCGAGAGCATCCTAGAAAGTTCAGATTCTGAAGGAGCGCCTTCTGAAGACATATTGAACAGCTTGAATGAAGGAGATAGCGCATCTGAAAATATGCCAGACAGTCTGAGTTCTGAGGAAAACGCTGAGAAGATGATCTCAGAAGATATGATACTAGAGAACTCGGATGAGATGGATCTTTCTTCTCATCTCATGGACAGCTCAGGCGAAGCAGAGATCTCACCGGAAGATATCCTAGAAGGTTTGGGTTCTGTAAGAAAAGCCGGGGCAGAACCTTCCCCCAAAGATATATTGGATGATTTTGAAGAGTCTGTAGAGATGGGAACTGAGCCATCTACGGAACTAGATGATCTCCTTTCGACGGATGAATTCAAAGAACCTGACGAAGTCGAAAAGGAGAAGGCTGAAGGATTAGGCGATTTCCTTGTAAAGGAAGAACCTGATGAAGTTGAAAAGGAGAAGGCTGAAGAATTAGTCGATTTCCTTGCAGAAAATAATCCAGAAGAGGACCCTGTTCTGCAAGAAGAGCTCTCTACGGAGGCTCATATAGAAGCAGAGGCTAAGAGCTTAACCGAGGCTAGCTCAGAGGAGACTCCCCTGCTTCGAACAGTCGACGGCAGTCTCCTTCATTTGCAAGATGCCATAACAGCTATGCGCTTCTCCTCTGACAGAACCAAGAGTGAATTGCTTGTGACGGAAGCTTTGCTTGGTGCAGGTCTCACAGGGGGGTTCATTTATCTCTGCAAACAAGGAACAGAGCCCAAGCTTGTCTTTTCATGGGGGGTGGAGGCGGAGAAAAAAAAGATTCTGCCAGATCTTTCCTCCACAGGGATAGACTTTCTCCAAATTCACGAAGACTGGAGAGAAGAGCCCGTTAAAGAGTGGAAGGGATGGAAAGATGTACTTGTCACGAAGAGCTCTCTCGCTTTGATGTCTTTTGCTCAAAAAGCACAAAAACCATCGGGGACATCTATCTTCTGTCTCGCTGCTATGAAGCCAGGAGCAAGGGACACGGCTCGAATTCGTCGTCTGTCGATTCAGCTTATTTTAGGGTTTATTTGATTGTTTTCAACTGAAGCCTCATGAAGGGGAAGCCTGCTGTGAAGTTCCCCTCTTACACCTTTCTTGCTTTTCCTTATAGGGGACGAGGGATTCTCATTTTGATGCCTTCGACTTGAATTTGCACAGCTTGCTCACTCAGACTGAGTTCAACGGTCTTTGGACCGAGACGTAGTTGAAATGCTGATTTTTTCTGGGAGAGAGTTTGAAGTGGAAGTTCAATAGTTCCTCCCCTTGAGAAGAAGAGAACGAGGGAAGACCCTTTGAAGTCAATACCTTCAAAAGCCCAGGCCTCTTGACTTGCTACGGGTTCCTTAGCCCAGGCTTCTTGATTTCCGGCAGGTTCCGTTACAAGTTCTTTTTTCCGACTGCGCTGCAGGGCGTGGAGGGCTTTGTCTCTCTCCTGACTTAGGTGTGAGATGTTCTCTTGCTGCATAGAATCCTCTTCAAGAATATCGTTCATTTTATCAATACCGCTCTGGAGTTTACTTTCAAAAGTCAACTCCTCCTCTTCATCTTGTTTGGTGTCACTCTCAACATTCTCTTCAGTTTCTTCTTCGATCTCTTCCAAAGTATCGTTTGAATTAGAGTCAATCTCTTCTTCCAGAGCAATATTATCGAGGATTTCCTCTGTATCCTCTTCAAGGACATCTTGAGAGGAGTCTAATCGATAGGATGGCTGCTGAACGCTCTGGATAGGACTGCTGTCTAAGACTTCTTCTTCAAGCTCTTTTAGATCTTCTTCGTCATCGATTAAGGACGGAGATTCATTTTCTTGTTCGAAGTCAGACAGGTCGAGATTTTCTTCCAAAGTTTCATCTATGCTTTCTGCAGCATCCGAATCCACTAGAATTTCATCACCCATATCTTTCAAGGAACTGTGAGTGGAAGATCGTGGGTCTATATCCTCTTTCATCATTTTGCTTTGAACAACCCAGCCGTCTTTAGGAGAAAAATCCATCCTAGAGTCAGCTTTAAGGGGCTGAAGATCTTTATTGGAAAGTTCAGGGATCTCTTCATCCTTGAGGTCGTCGAAATCAAAGTTGAGCTCAAGTTCGTCCTCAGTGGATGCTTTTATGTCCTGATTGTGACCTAGACCTTTCATATCTTGCTGCCCTTCTGCGTGGGGGTAAGAACTAAAGTCCATCGAAGAAGCACTGGAAAAGTCAGAAGCTCCTGGTGCATTTTGACTATAAGGAGCAAGTATTTTTAAATACTCGCTGAAACCATCTCGTTCTAAGACTTCTCGAAAGCTCTGCTCTTCTCCCTCGGGAAGCCCTGACTCCGTAGCTTGGGACTTACTCTGATAGGCTGAGATAAGTTTGGGAAGAAGGATTGCAAGCTTTTCTCCCGGGATCATCTCTGCTGCTAACTGGGCGGCTTCAGCAAGGTGCTTGCTTTGACCTCCTAGAAAAAGGGTGTAACCATCTTCGGTTCCCATAAGGGATATGTCGAGATGCTGTGTCGGTACACAGCATCTTTCACAGCCGTTTATGCCGATCCGCAGAGGAGTCGATTTTA
Source organism: Oligoflexales bacterium (assembly GCA_017985985.1). Taxonomy (GTDB): domain Bacteria; phylum Bdellovibrionota_B; class Oligoflexia; order Oligoflexales; family Bog-1112; genus JAGNWK01. Next base: position 8,907 of record JAGNWK010000065.1, on the reverse strand, counting down.
TAGAAATTTTTGCAAATTCTTCACTGATTCGTAAGCTGTCTTGCAGCACGTTTTGTTTGTGATGTGGGCAAAATTCACCTAGGCAGCTGATCGGTTGATGGAGGCCCTTCTGATAGGATCGCAGACTCATACCGAGAGCAGCTGCTTGATCACTTAAGCTAGCAAGGTCTTCTTTTTTTACAAAAACTACGATGCGCTGATCCTCTGTGATCTTGGAAGCAACAGAATGATCTTCACAAAATTTTGCAATAAATGAGAGCTGATCAGCATGGTACATGCCGGCAAAGGTCTCAAGTGAAATGGCGAGAGAGCCATCTTTGAGCTTAAAAAAATCATCACCCATAAAAGCTCACGTAAGTGATTTATGACAGGCCAAAAACTTATCGGGTGATGTATCGGTAGAAAAAAGAAAGTCTTTACAAGGGGAACCAGCTACTAGTTTCCCCTCATCTTCCCTGCTGCGGAGACTATGAGAAAAATTGAAGTTCAATTTGAGAGCTACGACTCGCTTCGTCGACCTTAGACCAGCCCTCCAACTCGAGAGGGACCCCTTTATGGAGTAAGACCACACGATCACAGAGTTTTGATACAAAAGGGATGACGTGGGAGCTAAGGATACTTAGCTTGCCTTCCCTCTTGCGGAGAGTGATAAGGTCCTCAAGAGCTTTGACATGGAAGAGGTCCAGTCCAGAGAAAGGTTCGTCCAGGATCATGCAAGCGGGCTCATGCAGAGTGGCAAGTGCAAGGGCTATCCGTTTTTGCATGCCATAGGAACAAATAGAGAGCGGGGTCTTGCGATAGTCGTAACAGTCCCAGTAATGCATCCACTCTTCAACTCGAGTCTTGCGAATTACACTGCTATTTAGGGATTGAGCATAAGAGAGAAGCTCCAAACCACTCACCCAAGAGGGGAGTTGCATATTTTGTGGAAGGTACCCAATATGTTTTCGAATCTCTGAATGCTCTGGTCTTAAACGTTCACCTCGGAAGAGGATCTCTCCAGAGCTAGGATCGAGGTTCGCTGTTAAAAGCTGAAATAATGTTGATTTACCAGCTCCATTCTTTCCCAATATAGCGATCGCCTCCCCCTCATAGAAGTGGAGTTGGCAGGGACCAAGAGTAAAACCTGAAGGGAAAGATTTTTTTATATTCGAAGTTTTGAGCATGTATAATCTCTTTTCTCTTTCATTTCTCTCTCGGGAACCAGCTGTGCAGTTTACCCAAGCCTATACTTACTATACTGCGCGAGTGAGCCGTATCTCTAGACCCCTCCTTGCTATGCTAGGAACCATCCCACAAGTCGTATAGCAAGGCATTGAGGAGCGAGCAGCGCAGTTTACTTGCTGGTAAATGAGCAGCGCAGCGACGAAAATAACGCAGCTAGACGACTTGTAGGATGGTTCCTAGCGATAATAACGACCCTCCTGACTACTGTGACCATAAGATGCAATAAATGGCAGAAGGGCTATAGCAAAGAGACTTGCATACAAGGCTGTACCCAAGAGGAGGGTACCAAGAAAAATACTGATGAGACAAACAAGGGGCTTCTTAGCGTCAATTTGAAAAAGAAGATAAGGTACCAAAAAAGGTCCCGTCATCGTCAGCATAAAGATACGAAGGGCATCTAAAAACTCTAGGTCCGATACCAACAACCAGAGCACTGCATTGAAAAAAGCTATCAAAAGGCCTAGAGATATGCAACAGAGCTCGACAGCTCGCAGATACTGCTTATGGGAAACCCCAAGGTTCTTCTCAAGCCAAGCGTAGGAAAGATCTTCTGAGCACTGGAAACATAAAGCTGCTGCCATGAAGAAACCTACGGAGAGCGAAGCGATGGCTGAGCTGACAAATGGCAGTTTTGCATAAGCTAGATAAGCATTAAAAAAACAAAAAATCATTGAGAAAAAAAGACAAAATCGGGTGACTCGACTCCGAGTAGAGAGGATTCTCACTTTCCAAAAAGCGATCGATAGAATGACGGGATAAGAACCTTGATAAGAGAATATCTGAAGGATTTGCGCCCCTAGGCGATTTGCTGGAGAAAAGGGGGCTAGAGGTGCTTTGTTGTGAGCACTTGCTTGCGTCTGCTGATCTAGTCGTTCTGAAGGCCTTCTGCTCATTATGGAAGAAGAGCGGAGTGTAAGCCCTAAGGCTGTACATACTCCCGTAAGAACAAGGCTTGAACAAAGCCAGAGACAGACCCCGGAAGCCTGCATCGGGTAGATAGAAGCGTGTATGAGCAAGAGGCTTGGTGCCTGTAAACAAGTAAAAATGGTCGTTATTCTTAAAATATTATAGAGAGCTAAGACTTTTGGGCTCTCCCCCATTCTCTCTGCAAAACGGTATAGAGAGTTGGATGAAGACCATTCTGTCAGCCATAGCTTTGTATTCAAAAAAATGAGTATTAGAAAGGAAATGAGGAGTAGGAGAGAGGCAAATCGATTGTGAAGCAAGTCGGAAATTTGCCTGATCTCTCGATTCAAAAAGTCATTAAGTATGTAATAAAAAACGGAAAAAAGAACCAGCCCTGAGAAACCGACTACGCCCTCTTTTACAAGATCATGACGTAGACGGTTCAAGGAAGCATTTAAACCTAGAATGTAAAGATGAAATGCTTTTTTGAACAACAAGACGGTTTCTTTTACGGCGGAGGGATCAGGACATAGCCATGTCGGAAGGTTCTGTCATTTCTTCTTTTTTTGCAGAAGAGCGTCGTCCAGCTTTTTTAGCTCCACGTCGAGTAGCAGTTTTTTTCTTGCCGACCTTTTTAGCGGCTTTTTTTCTGCCTGGGGCTTTTTTAGCTACTTTACGAGCTGTCTTTTTAGCTACTTTACGAGCTGTCTTTTTAGCTACTTTACGAACTGTCTTTTTAGCTACTTTTTTAGCTTTTCTAGCAGTTTTCTTTGCTACTTTTTTGCCTACTTTTTTGCTTGCTTTTTTGCGCGTTTTCTTCACAGCTACCTTTTTGCGTGTTTTCTTTTCCAAGATGGATTCTCCTTTTGTTAACAAAAATGTTTCTTCGAAATTATAATCTCTCGATCTCTGTTTTTATGATCGCATTTTTTACTCGAAAATGACAAGAGATTTTTTCAAACAGAAAACAAAAGTTAATAGATTGTATTTTATTTGTCAAAATTTTTTTCATTTTTAGAAAGAAAGCCCAAGTCCAAACATGAGACCTCGAAGACTGCTCTCGACTTTACCCAACGTTGAACATTGTCCGACGACACCCTGACAGTTGAGGGTCAAACTTAGTTTTTCCTTTTGGGAAAAGGCACGAATCTCGGCATCAAGAAGATCCTCAATCAATGCGTATCGAAGGGAAAAATCAAATGAAAAGGCGCTAAAAGTATACGAACTGAAGGAGAAGGGAACAGCATAGGTGCGGGCACGCAGGTTCAATCCATTTTGAAAAGTATAGGAGGTGCTTAGAGCTAAGAGGAGGCCAAGAGCAGTCCCAGAACCCAAGTCTGTTGCACTCTCCGCAGTCAGTTTTGGAACAGGTAGTTCTACGAATGAAATCCCTGACTCTAGGAAGGCAGAAAATGCACCCCTTTCTAAAACATGAAACTCGCCTGCTAGATGGAGGTGCATACGTGGATGGCTAACGACACTTGCGTCTGGAGAAGAAGCTCCGGAACTTTCTTTTTCAGAGCTCACAAAATTATGGAATCCTCCATCGAGATAGAACGATGAGAGCAAGGGTTTTCTCGATAGAGCTGTCTTCACCTCTAACTTTGCAGAAGATAAGAGAACTGGGGATGACCCTGTGAAACTACTCGTCCCCCCATCAACAGAAAGATCTTCTTTTCCAAGGCCGATAGATCCTAGCAGGCGACGAAAGGGAGGAGCCTCAAAGGCTAATCTTTCCTCTTCCAGAAGTCTCAGCACCTCACGACGCTTCTCTTTTTCTGCAGGACTTAGAACAAGAGGAGGTTCCGCAGTTACTTTCGGCTCTGGCCTCTTCTCTACTGGCTTTTTTTCCTCAACAAGAAGAAGCTCAGGCTTAAAAGGCAGGATGGACACTTCCATTTGTAGATACTTCAAGATTTTTCTATGCGAATCAATAGCGGCTACTTGATACGCCTCGTCTTTCTTGAGGTACAAAAGAGTCTCTCTCGTATAGATACGATACTGTCTTGTAGGCTCTGCTATCGTGATGAGATAATGGTGTGCACCTTTAACGGAGGGCCATTGATACTTGAATAATTGATTTTGAGCAAGAGCTGAAAATGAAAATAACGTAGAAAGTAAACACGATGAAATCTTTATTTTTGTATTTTGGAGCATAAGCCCACCATTTGCTTGAATCTGAGTCGTTATAATTATTTATATTATACTTGAAAACTTCGATTCTGCATAAAAAAGTTGTGAACTTGCTTGCAAGCTTGCGATGAAGTGTTAGGAACCATCCCACAAGTCGTATAGCAAGGCATTGAGGAGCGAGAGCGCAGTTTACTTGCTGGTGAATGAGCAGCGCAGCGACGAAAATAACGCAGCTAGATGACTTGTGGGATGGTTCCTAGGGTTTGGATGTGAGGTCAAAGATGAGGAAAGGCTGTCTTTCCTGGTAAAACTTTAGCCTCCACTCGTGGTCGAGGAGAAGGACTGGTTGGTCGTGACTGTCCAATACGAGGTTGTGCCCCTCATCTCGCATAAACTTTTCGAGTGCAGCTTTGTCTTCAGAGCGAATCCATCGAGCTGCGGCATAGGGTAGTCCATGAATATTGACGTTCACGCCATACTCGGCTTTGATTCGATATTTGACCACATCAATTTGAAGAACACCGACCACACCCAGATAGGATTGATTTCCATGCAGGGGTCTGAAAACCTGGACAGCTCCTTCTTCAGAGAGTTGATCGAGACCTTTCTTGAGCTGTTTGGACTTTAGAGGGTCTGCTAGGTCAACTCGCACAAAGTGCTCGGGGGCAAAGACAGGGATGCCCGTAAAGTGGAGAGTCTCTCCTTCGCTGAGGGAGTCTCCTATCTTGAAGAGGCCGGGATCATGGATACCTACGATGTCCCCAGCGACAGCAGTTTCCACTAAACTTCTGTCCTGTGCCATAAACTGTGTGGGCCGTGCGAGGCGGAAGGATTTCTGGTGACGGGTATGATAGGCCTTCATCCCTCTCTCAAAACGCCCTGAACAAATTCTGAGGAAGGCGACTCTATCGCGATGAAGAGCATCCATATTGGCCTGAATTTTAAAAACAAAGGCTGTGAATTTTTCTTCTTCTGGTTCGACAACTCGCTCCAGCGTTTCACGAGGGAGGGGGCTTGGTGCTAAATCGATCAGGTGATCGAGGAGAGTCTCCACTCCAAAATTATTGAGAGCACTCCCGAAAAAAACGGGGGCTAAGCGACCCGCTAGGTACTCTGCTGTGTCGAAGTCACCACCAGCTGTATCGAGGAGGGATATCTCTTCGAGCAGTGCAGCGGCTTGTTCGGCCCCCAACTCCTCTACGAGCAGCTCTTCTCGGTCGAGCTTGATTCCCCTTAGAGGAACAATCTGTGAGCGATCTGCGTTTCGTTCATAGATGAGCAGCTCTTTGGTCTGACGGTTGTAAACTCCACGGAAATCTTCTCCCATGCCTATAGGCCAAGTCATAGGGTAGGTTCTTATCCCGAGAACCTTTTCGATCTCTTCCATCAGCGTTAAAGGATCTTGACCAGGATGGTCAAGTTTATTGATGAAGGCAGTGATAGGTGTCTTGCGGAGAGCGCAGACTTCAAAGAGCTTCTTCGTCTGTGTCTCTACCCCGTGCGCACAGTCGATGAGCATCAGAGCGCTGTCGACTGCTGTCAGTGTTCTGTACGTGTCTTCGGAGAAGTCTTCGTGACCCGGGGTGTCGATCAAATTGATCTCGTGCCCCTTATAAGGAAAGTTCATCACAGAACTTGTAACGGAAATACCCCGTTCCTTTTCTAGGGCCATCCAGTCAGATGTTGCAAACCTCTTTGAGCGCTTCGCCTTAACAGTCCCAGCCATTTGGATGGCTCCACCGTACAGCAGAAGTTTCTCCGTGAGGGTTGTCTTCCCCGCATCGGGATGGGAAATAATGGCAAAGGTACGTCGCTTCTTAATCTCGGGGGAAAGGCTCATGAATAATTACTTTACTTGATCTTTGGCTGAAGGGAGCTGGCCATCATCGGTCAGGGAAGGGAGCACTCTGTTGGCTGTTTCCGCTTCTTTCTCCATATTGTTCCAATAACGACTAGAGTCTAAGTGGTCAAAATTGCAGGCGACCGTACTCATAACAAACAGAGAGATGATAACAAATCGCATCATGGAATAGGACCTCTTTGTGGGTGGCTCATTCCACTGGAAGATAACGATCTTAGCCTTTTTTGTCAAATAGAAGCCGAAACAAAAAATAAAAGAATTTTTATAAAGTATTGATTCACACTTTGATTTTTAAAATACCTTAACTATCTTTTGAAGTTTATTAGAAAGCATCCCACAAGTCGTATAGCAAGGCATTGAGGAGCGAACAGGGCAGTTTACTTGCCGTTAAAGAGCAGATAACAAGTCTTAATAGTTACTTAATTCGATTAAACTCAATTTTTGCTCATAAAATCCGATACTCGGTCGGGGCTTTTTTAAATCCACTTTCTATCCAAGCCCCAGAACGAGGCTGCCCATGGATTCTGTAAGAGCCATCTATGACCGAACGAGTTACATCCTTATTGTCGATGATGATGACGTCATTTTGAAGTTTTTCAAAATTCACCTCAATAAATTCTTTTCAAAAATTATCGTTGTTTCTCATCAACGAGGTATCGAAAAAATTTTCCAAGAAAAAAACATCGACCTCGTTATTGCCGACGTCTACCTGTCTTCGACGACGGGGTTTAAAGTTGCTCAAAAAATTAAAAAAATTGATCCGACTATACCTATCCTCTTTATCAGTGGGGGGGCAATTGAAGAGGCTGAAAGATCGACTATGGGAACAAGTGGCTTTTTAAAGAAGCCCTTTTCTATGGAAGAGTTGCACGACTTCATTCGCAAAGGTCTAGTTAAAAGGCAGAAGATGAGGAATCTTTTTTCCCTGGTTCAAGATATGAAGAAATTTGTAAAAGTTATGGATGGCAGACTCGAAATAGATAAAGTCGTCCCCGAACATGATCTCAAAAAAGCGAGAGCGCTAGTCCGAGATCTTCATAAAGCTGCTTAATCTTAAATTTTGGCACCCGGAGGGCTTTGGTGCCGGAGGGGCAGCTGGTTTCCCAAAAAAGTTATGGGAAGCAGATGCGATGGGCGCTGGCTGTGCAGAGGGTGGCCTTAGCTCGAGTGCTCGGCCCTCCCTTGGCTCGGGCGCTCCTTTGGGGCTGGATCTGCTGGTAGAGGAGCGCGTGGAGCTGCGTTTTGCTGCACGTTTTTTTCCCGGTGGTGCAAATGTGCTTTTATAAGCACCTGTGCCTAGTAAGTCGGTTCGGCCATGCGTTCGAGCAGATGAGCGGGGATAGGGATGGGATTCCACAGGACACGCTGTACAAATTGACCCAAAAACCTCACATTTACCCAAACCAAGCCTTCCGTGGGAGTCTGACTTACGTTTTCAGTGAAAGTCAGAGCGGTAGGACGTGGGGGAAGAACAGTTAGAGCATCTTCTGGTGTTAATCTATCCGTAATAGTATCGTAGTCTGTTGTACCGTGTCTTCGCATGTTCCAGCCCATCTCAAATAACTCAGAAATCTCGAGATTGCTTTTCCACTCCTCCAAATGTTTATCCTCTAGCCAGTCTTCATACCCGGGATAGGGAGGTTGCTTTGGCGAATCCTGATGCTTTACCGATAAAATCATAAGGACGGCACCAAGCGCAAAAAGATCTCCGCTCTCGACTTCCTTACGGGTCGCATCTACTCTACGTAGCCATGGTGCCATATACAGGGGGGTTCCTCGCTTACCTGAGTAAGGTCCCTCTCCATCTATACCTTCATCTCCATCTTTAAATTCTATGGCTTCCCCATAATCAGCAAACTCTGCGACTAGCTTTTTTGATCCGTCTGCTTGTAGGGCATCTCGCAGGATTATATTTTCTGGCTTAATGTCTCTATGGGCAATATTCATTCTTCGCATGTACTCGAGTTGTGTTAACAATTGTTTAACGATAGAGATTTTATCTTCTTGATCTAAGGAGGCTAAGCTTTTGTCTAGGAACTGTCCCTGCTCCATAAGGATTTCTTCGTTCTTGTCCGATTTCTTGTACTCAAGGATGTACTCTGCTTTAGACTTTTTTCCAAGATCAAACTCCTTTTTCAGTTTATCATATGCAGTCAGTTCTTGAACCTTGACAGCGTAGTGTAAAGTTTGTTGAGAGTCCCCATCTCCTGATGTAAATGAAACCCTGTATACTGTTCCAAATCCTCCACTACCCAAAGTACCTCCGGAGGCAATTCTCACTCCATCAATAGTAACCGCTTCTTTTTGTAATTCCTCAATAAAACCATTTCGAAATTTATTGTGGTTAAAAATGGTTTTAACAATATCTACATTGAGTTTAGGAGCTCTGACAGTGGTAGGAGCTGTGCTTGGTCTTCTCCTCTCTTGGAAGAGTTTGGCGGCCTCAGCCCTCAGGAGGGGGTCGGGGATCCTCTCGGGGGTGGCTAAAAAAGTAAGGGTAAGCGCAAAAGCAGCATAATGGGAGAGTGTTGAAAGTACCGTTATTATTCCTATCTTCTTTAATAAAAACAGATAATTATTTTAAATTTCATTTAAGATCTTGTTCTTTTGTTTTTTCCTGGTAAGTTGCGAGCAGAATTAGCCAGTTTGTACTAGGAACCATCCCACAAGTCGTATAGCAAGGCATTGAGGAGCGAGCAGCGCAGTTTACTTGCTGGTAAATGAGCAGCGCAGCGACGAAGATAACGCAGCTAGACGACTTGTGGGATGGTTCCTAGATG
>JAGNWK010000064.1 GCA_017985985.1 Oligoflexales bacterium | reverse complement strand
ATTTGCTGAAATTAGACAAGACTAAGGGCCGTTCCGGACCAATGAAGCGAATCAAGGCAGCAATGAACCATGATTACTTGGCACAAATACTTCAACCGTTGGCTGGATTTATATAAGACAGCCCTGGCTACGACAGGAGCAGCTGCAGAAGCGGCACCGGGCTGAACTTGTCCGATGGGGGCCTCTCCTCCGCCACTGGCCCCTGCCACCCTAGTCTCCTCTGCTCGCAATCCATTGCCCTCTGCAGGCTTAGAGGCCTGATCAGCAACATAGACATTCTTCAGATAGGCTCTCAGAGCAGGGACAAAAGCTGAGGCGCCTAGTCCCGCCACACCAAGACCTATCGGAATCAGGAGGCCTGGTTGACTGATCTCTGCCAGCAAATAGGACCACATCGTACCCCCGGTTAGAGTCTTATCGCCTGGGGCCTTCGTCACTCCTGCTTGGTCGACCATGGCATTTGCAGCAGCTTGGGGTGCTGCTTTATCGATAGCTTTGATGAGTGTGGCGACATCCGGCGTCTTTATCTCCTTCCCTGTTTGATCAGAATAGCGGCTCACTGCAGATTTCAAACCCTCAGCGATCGATTCGGAGGAGGACGACTTGCCTATATCCTCAGTCTGCTGCGCAGTGGTGCTTTTGGGGACAGCAACACGCTTCCGCTGGGGAGCAGAGTTCGTTTGACAGCCCCATGCTAGGGCGGCACATAAAAAGGGGAGACTCCAGCTCATGGATGACTTCATAAAATCCTCATCTTTGTCTTCTATTTTTGGGAGAAACCAGCTGCGGACCCATTCGACGGAGCCTGCCCTGAGCGTAGTCGAACGGGCTCAGGGCAAGGTTTTCTCCCAAACTCTCTTCCTTGCTAGGCCTATTTTTTCATGTCTTTTTCGAAAGCTTCCTGGCCTTTGAGAAGGATCCACTGTTCTTCCAATTCCTTACAGCTTCTTTGAAATTCCTTCTCCGGTGTGTCGGCATCCGTCAAGGAAAGACTCTGATTCACAGTGCTGTTGATCCCAGCTCCAAGAATAGCAACTCCCGCAATTGTCAGAGCACCTGTGGCAATCATTTTTCCTGGGGAATTGGAGGATTCTTTGATGGGTGGTACTAGCTCTTTCTGCACAAGATCTTTTGTTCTCGTGTTGTCGGGGGCATACTCCACCACAGGGGGAGTCCTAGAGGCCGTAGCTGCTGAACGAAGAACCTCAGGAGAAATCTCTCGCATTGCGACTGGACGGAGGGTTTGATCAGGGGGCGCGGCACCAGCTCTTCGTCTTCGACTCCACTCTTCCCATCTTCTCAGACCTTCTTCGTATCCTAGCTTGAGAGTATAGATATCCTGACTCAAATGATTAATTCTCGTTTGAAGTTCTAACGCTGATAACGGACGCCCAGAACTTCCTCCCCTATTAATTCCTGCTCCCCCCTCAAAAACATCAATGACGGCACCTAACTGAACAGCAGCTGGCCCAAAAGTTCCATATGGTTTTTGTACGCTGCCCCATTCCCCAGGAGGAGGGGTTATAGGACGAAGCTGTTCAGAAAGAACAGCCTCCGAAGAAGATGTATCATAAGTACGAACAGGAAGAGCTAGGACGTCCGAAGACGGTCTTGATCCGAGAGTTGCTGACAAGGTATCCCTCATTGTATATTTGATATCATATTGCAATCTCATTAAATCCAACTTGCGCCTCAAGTCGCTAAAGTCATCGTCAGTTGGAACCCCGGTTCTTTGATCAGCCACAGCTGGCGGCACACCTGCTGGGACAACAGAGGCAGTTCTATCCCTAGGAATACGATCGATAGGCCCTCCCTGTACTCCCCTTGCCTCAGTACCCACGCCATCACTTCCTCCAGCTGGCCTTGCTCCTCGTGCTTCCAGCTCTTGCTCAGCAAGATAAACGTTCTTCGAGTACTCCCTCACCGCGAGGACAAAGGCGGAAACACCTAACCCCGTCAACACAAGCCCCACGGGAATGAGGAGCCCTGGCTGACTGATCTCAGCCAGGAGATAGGCCCACATGCTCCCCCCAGTGATCGTCTTGTCATCAGCGGTCTTCACCACGCCAGTCCCAGCCTGGTCGATAAGAGCATTTGCAAGTGCCTGATCTGCACCCTTGTCGATAGCTGCCGTTAAAGTCCCCAGCTCTGGTGTTTTAATGGCCTTCCCCGTTTGATCAGAATAACGATTTACAGCCTTCGTTAAATCTTCCGCTATAGATTGAGAGGATATTTTGCGTTTATTTTCAGGAGTCGTAGCAAGATTAGGCGTATAAATGCGCTTCCGAGGCTGGGGAGAGGTCCCTCGACAGGCCAATCCCAGTATTAAAAAAGAAAGGAGGACACCCCAGGTAGATAGCTTCATAGATCCTCACAATGAGTCAATTCCATTTACCTCTATTTTAACGCAAAAAGAGGAAAGCCCCCCCAGAGCTCGTTCTTAAAGACTTCTAGGCGGCATCTAGCAGAACGGCATGTTGTCCCAAGTTGGGAGCATGAACAACGATACGATTGTAATTAAATTTGAGCTTAGGAATTTTGGACCCTCGAGCATCATTCGATTCCTCAAGCCGAATAAAGCCTATCAGTTCAAGAGCATTGCAGTCTTTAACCAGAGTTGAAACATCCCGCTCAACGATTTTAGAAAGTTCATAAATAGATTTAGGATTATGGGTTTTAATAGCTAAAAGTATCCCGAGTCTAGGGAACAAAAACTTTTGAAAATCTTTATAACTTTCAAAATAAATTATGTTTTCAGGCTGAATGCTCTTGCTCTTTCCTTTGAGAGCTTTTTCCAAATCTTCAAAATAATTTTCTTTAGTTCTGAACTTGATATGAAGGTCATTTTTCATGAATTACCTCTTCTGCTTTATTCCTGAACCATCGGATAGCTTCAAAAGGATCTGCAACCATGAGGGGCATTCGTATTTCTCTATTTCTACTTGGTTCAGGATTATAGTGGTTCCGAATGGCTCGTGATTATCGAGTACTAGTAATTGTTCGCCGGTGGAGCTATTCCAAAGTGCACAGCTAATTTTGTACCCCGATGGGAATTCTTTTGGGGGGTGGCATCAACTTATGAACACGGATGTGCATCATGAACTTACCGCCATTTATAGCCAGTTTTTCATCCCACACCTTTTCTGCTTTTGCCAAAAAACAACCCTCCATCAAACTCGCATATATGCATTGTCGCACATATGCGCAGATTAAGAAAGACAACAGACTACATACTCGCAGTGAAAGATGTTTTGGGATGGAAAGAGGGCAGCAGGGCGGAAGGTCCCGTCCGGGTTGAGGTCGCGCACGCAAGAGTTATAGCCCAAAATGAATTGCGACCGAAAGAGGATGGGAGGTGCCGACCGTGGCGCCGGCCTCTTTCCATCCCAAAACATCAGTGCTTTTGTGAGGGCCGTCCCCTGCCTAGGATAGAAAACCCTCACAACCCCTCCCTAGGGAAAAACCTAGACTACTCTCCCTCTTTTTGATTTAAAAACATACCAATAGAGAAGGGCGAGCCAACCCACAGAAAGGGCAAGGGGAATAACCGATATAGCGAGAGATAAACTTCTTTGATCTTGGAAAGCTGATAATTCCTGAGAGCCTGCAAAGTGCTCCACACACTTGCCTATGCTGGTATGGAAGACATAACCAAAAATCATAATGATCATATTAGACACCACACTAGAGAGCCCTTTCAGCCTTTCCTCCACTCGGGTTGAAACCTGATAGATCATCAGAATCTGATAGGCGCAGCCAATACCAATCAGGAGAAAGAGCGCACTCAAAACGACGACAGACATCTTCACTGTAAGGAGCAGTATGAAGGATGAAAGCATGAGAAAAGACACAGCCAGGACAACCCTGACATAATCTCCACTCTTTTCAGCGATAAGACTAAGCAGGGGACCACCAATACCCATTCCGATAAAAATCCATGAAGGTAGACCCGAGGCCAAGCCAGCAGGAATTTCATGGAAAGTCTTTAGAAACTGGACCCCCCAGACATCGGCAAATCCTTCGAGAGGACCGACGAAAAGCCCTGCAACGAAGCAAAGAAGAAGTAGCTCGCCATTACCGAGCAGAACCTTCAAGTCAGAGAACGTGCTCGAGCTAGAAGCCTCATCCTTCGAGTCGGGAATCAGAAAGAAAGTAGCGGCACTCAGAAGCACACTCGTCGCAATGAGAGCCCAAAGAACAAATTCAAATCCGAGGACTTCTTTTGCGAGATGGACAGGAGAGCCACCGTAGACCGCACCAACCAAGCCTATCGTGACTGAGAAACTCAAGAAGCGACTAAATTTCTCTGGGGGAAAGGACATGTGGAGAACCTTGAAAACACCAAGTATCGCCCCTGTCGACCCCATCCCCATAAGAAATCGGCCCAGAACGGGGTAAATAAACGACCCTGAGAAAAGCAGGGGGAGCAGCCCGAGAGAAGTGCACATGATCAGAATAGGCAAGACTCTCTTGGGTCCAAACTTATTGATCAACATACCAACGGGAAGATGCATAAAGGAGTAGGCGAGGTAGTAAACACCAGAGAACTGACCGAAGGCCGTCGGACTGAGTTGAAACTTACTGACGATGTCCTCCATAAAAATACTGGGAAAAACTCGTAGTATATACTGATAAGCATAAAAACAAGTGACGACAATCCAGGCAGACCACAGAATTTTTTTCTCTTTCATTCCATTCCTTAAAAGATGTCAGAACTACACTGCAAGGAAGAGGGTTTGGGAGAAAAGTGCGCCGCCGGTTTCTCCCAAAAACAACTTAGGGGGAACCATCTGCAAAGTTTCCCCCTAGCCGCCTCCTTGCAACAATTCCTTGCTACATCATTTTTTAGGTTTACGAGCGTAGACAGCTTCGATAGAAGCTTCCGCCAAGCGCAGCTGATGAATATAAAACCCAACCATCGCTGGAGAGGCATCTTTATCAAGGGGGATGTGATCTTTCAACGCAAAAATCTTGAATTGATATCGATGAGGCTTGTCTCCTTCCGGAGGACAAGGACCGTCGTAACCAGCTTGACCAAAATCTGTACGACCTTGGATAGTTCCTGCCGCTAACCCTTGACCATCAGCCAAGACCCCTGCTGGGATATGATCTGTACCGGCGGGCATGTTAAAAACAACCCAGTGCCACCAACCGCTCCCGGTGGGAGCATCAGGGTCATAGACCGTCAGAGCCAAACTCTTAGTTCCCTCTGGAGGCTTTGTCCACTGCAAGTCTGGGGATATGTTCTTCCCTGTACAGCCAAATCCATTAAAAACCTGAGCCTGGGACAAGGTGTCACCCTGTTTAAAACTTGAGCTTTTCAAACTAAAAGTCTCTGCCCCTGCAAGCTCCGAGCACAGGGACAGGAACGAGCACAGAAACACAAGCTCCGAGCACAGAAACAGAAGACTGCCCTTCAGAACTCTCCGCATAAGTACCTCTTGATAAGTTTATGGATGTGTTAAAAAATGTCAGAGTGTGTAGTTTTTTTAAATAAAAATCGAAGAGTCCCCCACAAGTTATCATGCGGGATGACTCCTAACGCTAGAAAGCTGAACTATGCCATCACTCGCAGGACTAACTCATCCTCCTCACTGGCTTCCTTTGCTTTCTAGCTGTAGCCTCGGTCTCATCATCGGTAGCTTTTTAAATCTCTGCATCTATCGAGTGCCGAGATCCATGTTCTTTAAGTCGAAGAGGTCGTTCTGTGAACACTGCGAGAAAGCGATACCTGCTTGGTACAATATCCCCATCCTGAGTTTTCTTTTCTTAAGAGGTAGAACCGCCTGCTGCCATCAGAAGATTGGACTCCGAACCCTTGTTGTCGAGACCCTGACTCCTCTTCTTTTTATGTATATCTTTTTCCGGTATCCATTTCTTGACGCCAGACTCAGCCCTGGGAGCTTCGATCTCCCCAACGCCATCCGCTGTCTTCACGCTCTGACGCTCAGCTCGGTTCTTATTGTCTGCTCCTTCATAGACTGGGAACACCTCATCATCCCGGACGTCATCAGTTTACCGATGACCCTACTGACTCCTGTTGTGGTAGCTCTCCATCCGGAACTGTCCTGGAAGAGTGCCGTCCTCGGTGTTTTATTTGGGGGTGGAATCATCTATACGATTTCATGGCTGTACTATGTCCTTCGCAAAGCAGAAGGACTCGGTCTTGGCGACGCAAAGCTCCTCGCTTTCTTAGGAGGATGGCTAGGTGTTGAATCTTTGGTCCCTATCCTGTTCCTCTCCTCCATCGTAGGCTCTTTTTATGGCGTCACTCTTGCTGGCTTCAACACACTGACCAAGAAGGAACCATTCACTCTCAGACAAGAGATCCCCTTCGGACCTTTTCTGTCTATGGCCGCTCTATTTTATTTGCTGTCACCTGTCCATTGGACAGAACTATTCTAGGAACCATCCCATAAGTCGTATAGCAAGACATTGAGGATGTGAAGCGCAATTTACTTGCTGGGAAATGAGCAGCACAGCGACGAAAATAACGCAGGTAGACGACTTATGGGATGGTTCCTCGTTTCTTTTTGTGAGGGGCCGTTCCCTCCCCTCCCTCTAGCTCCTCAAATCTCCTGATTTGCAGAACCTAGGCTAGAACCTAAATCGGGGAAGAGAAAAACATCTTTGCAGAGACCAGAACGCTCTAGCTCTGCCAGAAGTTTCGACTCCCAATATTGTGCACTTGTGAGTGCGTTTCTTGCAAAAGAAATAGCTGAATCTGCCCTTGAGTCCGAGGGAGTGAACGATAAAAAATCAGTGCTAAGATCCTTAGAAGCAGATCTAGAGCGATTCATCAAAAGATAAATATCCTTCACCGGACTTCTCTCTCGCAGTTGGGGTAAAAAATCTAAGGTTTCTCCAGTCACAAGCTCTTCGGGAAGAGTGACCCAAACAATGGCACAAACTCCTGATTTGAGAAAATCCCTCACCCGTTCAACCTCCTTCATTAGGGGGCCAACTAAGCCAGAACGAAGCAAGGAATCTGGTGTCGTGAGAAAACTAAGAAAATGTCCCGAAGCCGGCGCATCATAAATAACAAGATCTGGACGCTGGCCGGCTAGCTCGCAGCTATAGAAGAGACGACCGAGCATCATTGTTTCAGCCAGACCGGGAATAGCTGCAAGAAAGCTTTGGACCTTTCTATTCGTAAATACCTTTTCATACAAAGATGGCATCCCAAGATGTTTCACAACATAGTCTCGGAAACTCAACTGACCACTGATTCGTAAATAACGAATATCATCTGTTAGAAAACACTCCTCCTGATAAGCAGAGCCAGCTAAACGAGGTGCTATATTTTTAAAGAAAGAAGGAAGAACATCAGTTATAGTTTGTTCCACGAGCAAAACTTTTTTCTTCTGACGAGAAGCCGCTAAAGCCAGAGACACAGCCATGGCTGATTTTCCGACACCACCCTTACCACTGATGAATAAAAGTTTTTTATGAAACAGAGAAGATATGTCCATATTTTAAACACCTTTTGAGAACTTTCTGAAGATTTACACATGTTCTACTGCAAGGAGGGGGCAGAAGAAACTTTAGGAACAGGACAGATGGTTCCCCCCACACAAATGGATTTTTGAGAGAACTAAGTTGCGCACCGATTCGCTCAAAAGCAAGCTTTTCTCCCAAGCGCTCTTCCTTGCAGTGAAGAGCGTAGCATCTTTGCTGAAAAACCAGATCAACTCTACAAAATAGAAGTGAGACAACCTATGCAAGAAGAACTCCTAACAGACAATTCAGCCTTCCAAGGTTTAGGGGAATTTAAACAAGGGGGACCATCTCTACGTCGATGCAAGATCATTGGAACACTGGGGCCGTCCTCTTCTGATGAACAGAGCATCAGAAATCTTATCGCAGCAGGTCTCAACGTAGCTAGGCTCAATTTTTCTCATGGTGATCACGAGACTCACCTGCGACGGATTGAATTGATACGGCGTATCTCAAAAGAAATGGGTCGACATGTCACCCTCCTTCAAGATCTGCAAGGTCCAAAAATCCGATGTGGAGAACTGCTGGGAGGCTCTCAACTCCTTGAAGAAGGACAAATATTCACTCTCAGCTATGGCCACAAACAGACAGACCCCCGGGTGATCCCCATCGACTATCCTGATCTTATCCAAGATGTTCGCGCTGGAGAAACCGTCATGATGGATGACGGCCTCCTCATTTTAAACGTTGAAAACGTGAGCTCAAAAGGAGTCGAAGTTCAAGTTAAAGACGGCGGTTTACTCAAAAGTCGAAAAGGAGTCAACTTCCCCAACTCACGTCTTTCCGTCCGCGCCCTTACCGAAAAAGATAACCGCGACCTACTCTTCGGTGTCACCCACAAGCTCGATGCTGTTGCTCTATCTTTTGTGCAGAGCGCAGACGACATCATGCAATGTAAAAAAATCTTGCAAGCCCTAGGCTCCGACACACCCATTATTGCCAAAATCGAAAAGCTTTCTGCCATGCAGCAAATTGCGGATATCACAAAAACTGCCGATGCGCTTATGGTCGCCCGTGGTGACCTAGGAGTGGAGGGTGGAGTGGAAAAAGTCCCCATCTTCCAAAGAAGAATCATCGAAGAAGCCTCTTTACAAAGTAAACCTGTCATTATCGCAACCCAGATGCTTGAGTCTATGGTGCAAAATCCAAGAGCTAGCCTTGCTGAAGTCACAGACGTCGCCAATGCCGTATTAGAGGGAGCCGACTGTGTCATGCTCTCAGCAGAAGTTGCAGCTGGGAAATATCCCGTTGAGTGCGTAAAGATGATGGGCTCTATCATTGATAAAGTTGAAAACTGGCGCTTAAAAAAAACCCCGCGTTATCTTTTTTCTTTAGACCAAGGAAATAACGAACAAGCAGGGACCTGGGAAAATCACCGAGCCATCGCCAGAGCTGCCTGTGAAGCAGCAGATTCCTTCCATGCCAAAGCTATTATCTGCCTCACCCTCACAGGGTCGATAGCAAGACTCATCGCGAGTTGGCGACCAACCACCCCGATCATAGCAGTCAGTCCAAGGCTTGAGGTCGTGAAACGATTCGGGCTGACCTGGGGAGTTTTTGGACTCCTCAACCCTGTGTTCTATAATACAGATGAACTGCTCCAGAAACTGCCTAAGCTGCTCAAAGAGCTCAATGTGGTCAAGTCTGGCGACATTATCGTTATCACAGCTGGGATACCGATCAGTTCAATGTCTTCAACAAATATGCTAAAAATAGACCGGATCCCTTAAAGATCTATAAAGGAGAACTTTTTGTCTTCCCCTTCAAACCCTAATGGCAAGACTAAATTTCATCTTATTCTGCGATCTATCTCTCTGGTCCTCCTCGTTGTTATCCTTTCTAGTTTTGTCTTCCTATATCTATTTTTAAGGGAACTTTCGGTGCTCGGAACAGATGGCAGCGAGCTGACCTCTCTCCTCAACTGGAAGAAAAAAGGCAACACGCTTGTCTATGATCGCCAAGGGCAGCCTATTGCTGAACTTTTCAGTCAGGATCATCTTGTCTACACTTTTGAAAGTCTTCCCAAACCACTGGTCGAGGCTGTTATTTCGATCGAAGATAGAAGTTTTTGGCAACATCCAGGTTTTGACCTCAAAGGCATCTTCCGCGCCGCTTTCGTTCAGATCTCGCGTCAGGGGGAAAGCTACCAGCAAGGGGGATCTACGATCACCCAGCAAGTCGTTCGCGCCTTCCTTCTTCCATCTGAAAAAACTTTAATCCGAAAAGTTAAAGAAATCTTTCTAGCAATTAAATTAGAAAGGAACCTGAGCAAGGAAAAAATCTTTGAGATCTATGTCAACTCGCTCTTCCTAGGAAATGGTGCTTATGGAGTAGGAGCCGCCGCCAAAAGGTATTTTGGGAAAGAACTCACCCAACTGGAAATCCATGAAATAGCCCTGATTGCAGGACTTTTTCAGGCACCAAGCCTCTACAACCCAGCTAAGCATCCAGACAGAGCACGGGCTAGGCAGGTCAAAGTTCTCAGTGCGATGCTGAAGAGCGGCTTCCTCAATAAAGAAGACTTTCTTAGCTGGGTAAAAAAACCCCTTAATTATCAAACCTACAACCCTTGGGCTAGAAAACAGGCCCCCTATTTCACCGACTTCGTCATCGAAGAGGCCAAAAGGATACTGGCCTCGAGAAGCCTCAAAAATCAGGGGCTCAAAATCTACACGACCCTGGACAGCACCCTCCAAATGTATGCAGAAGAAGCCGTCTCTGAAAACTCTGCTCTTTTCGAGGAAATCTCCAAAGTCAGTCAAACATTGCCAGAAAATTACAGAGACTCACGCTCCCCTTCTTACTCTGTCGAAGCCGCCCTCTTAGCTGCCGATCCCAAAAGTGGAGAGATCCTTGCTATGGTTGGGGGTCGAGATTACAAAAGCTCTCAATTTAACCGTACCAGCAAAGCCTTGCGCCAACCTGGCTCCTCATTCAAGCCCATCATCTACTCTCTCGCTTTGAGTCAAGGATTCCGCTGGAGCGATGTCTTCACTGTTACCCCTCTCAATCTTGGAGGAGGGTACCGACCTCGTAATAACGAAGCTGACTATCTCACGGAGACCACCCTCCTCCGGGCCTTTTATCGGTCTATGAACAGCCCTACCCTTCAACTCAGTGAGAAAATCGGAATTTTACCAATCATACAACATGCTAGAAGACTGGGTATTCACACCCCCGTTCGCATGGAGTGGGGATCTGTGCTCGGATCATCAGAGACCAGTATGTTGGACATGGTCCGAACTTATTCTGTTTTTGCGAATGAGGGTAAAAAGTTAGGGAATGGGCCTTTTGCCATCACTGAAATCCGAGATTTTGAAGACCAGCAAATCTATTCTCGTAAAGACCCCTTAGCCGCAGAGGCCGTACTCAGTCCCCAGGTGGCCTATCTGATGATTGAGGGGATGAGACAAGTTCTCATCCGTGGATCGGGTGTAAGAGCCGCACAAATTCACCCCTGGGCTGTCGGAAAAACAGGAACCACCAATGAGTCCAAAGACAACTGGTTCAATGGTTTTAGCACAAGGATTGTCGCCAGCGTATGGGTTGGTTCGGACGCCTTTCTTCCCTTGGATGGGCACGCTGACGGCTCACGCCTTGCTCTACCTGTTTGGATGAATTTTATGACCAAGGCTTCCCAGATTCGAAAACCAGAAAGCTTCAAGGTTCCAGAAGGGGTCGAAAGCTTCTCTATTGATCCCAATCTGGGTTTCATCAAAGCAGAAGGGGGGATTGACGCCTGGTTTTTAAAATCAAACCCTCCCCCCAAAAACGAAGAATGGGAAAAGGACCTAGATGGCCTCTCCCATGAAAACTTTAGGAACCCTTTTTAGTAGGAACATCCCACCATGCTGTCAACTGCACTGCTCGTTTTCTACCTCATCTTCTCTATTTCATCCTGCACAAGTAACGACGAACTCCCTCACGAAGCAGATTGGAATGATATCTATGAAGATAGCAACAAAATCGAATCTCGAACTTTTGATACAGTTCCGAACACAGATTCCGGCAAAAACCAAAGCTCTTTGAAAAAAAATTGGACACAGACTGAGCTCTGCCAAAGAATCATTGAAGATCTGAGTCCTACCCTGCAAGACCTTCAAAAGCAACTTTCAAAACCTGCCAAAGACTATCCTTATTTTGGACTGTTTTCTGAACTGTCTCAGCTCAAAAAAGAGGACTGCCTGTCTAAAAAGACGCAGAAGGGGGCCCTGGAGAATCTGAAGAATTTTATGCACCCTCAAAACAAAAAAATAGGCGTACTTCTCCCTCTGACTGGACCCAAAAAACGGCTCGGCACCACTCTTTTGAGTGGGATCAATGTAGCCTTCACAAACTACAATAAAATTTCCAATCCAGGAAAAGCGGAGGCCAATTTTTTAGATATTTTTATAGTTAAAGATACAGAAACCTCTCCAGAGCATATCGAAAGTTCTAAACTCAACGGGAGTGTCCAAAAATTAGCAGAGATGATCTTTTCTCAAAATATTCAGTTTCTCCTAGTAAGTCCTCGCTCTGAGGATGAGCTAAAAAGCATAGCTACGATCACAAAAAAATTGATGCTACCAACTTTTCTCTTTTTTAAAGACTCGGCTTCTCTCGTCAGAAGCTCTTTCAGCTATCATTTTTTCCCAAAAGAGGACCACATCGCTTTAGCTCTCGCTAAGGGGATTCAAGAGAGCAAATACAAGTCGATCAGTATCCTAAAGCCGACTCACGGTAAGGCTAATAAACTATGCCAAAGCCTCAAGAAAAATTTGCAGGAACTGGGTATAGCCGTAAATGAAGAGATCCCTTATATCGCTGGGCAATACGCATCGATGAATAAAGCTGTCGCACATCTCGCTGGAACAGACCCAAAAACGCGATCAAAGGACTACAGTGATCTATCCGAACAACTCAAACAAGAAGCCCAAGAAAAAGGTACTGCATTCAATCAGAGACTCGTTTTGCTGAACCCTCAGTTAAAAAGCTCCGCTGTTTTTATCCCCGATCATTTCCGGAATATTAGGCATTTTATCTCTATTTTTCGCTATCACGGGGTCAAAGAGCTCGCCTTAGTCGGTAATCATGAGTGGAGGGCCAAAGCCCTTATCCGGCCTTGGGATAAATTCCTCTCCAATGCCTTCTTTGCTGACTATCTGGGACGCTACGATAAGTTGCCGGCAGGTATTGAATACACGTGGGAAGAACGACCTTATTGGATCCCTGTCCAACAAGCCTTCGACGTAGACATGCAAATGACAGGGTACAGAGCTGGATATATAGCTTATCAACTCTTAAGAGAGCCTGAGGCGAGCAGTAGAGCACAACTCGCTAAGAAAGTTCGATCTTTTCAAACCGAACCGTTCCTCCACCCAGAGGAAAAATCCTTTGACGAAGAAAGAGGCCTACGTTGGCCCGTCCACCTCCTCCATCTTACAAATTCAGGTGGAGTCGATGAATCTATCTTCCGTCCAGAATAGGGGGAGAGGCTGGCAAGGAGGGGCTAGGGGAAACTATGCAGCTGGTCCCCCCCTAAAAAGTCCTTTCTCCAGGGGAACCAGCTGCGCAGTTTCCCCTGACCACTCTCCTTGCGGGAGGGAGGGAGCTCACTTACTGCTGAGATCCTGGACTCTGAACGGCTTTTTGATAAAGTTTATTCAGAGTAAAGACCGCGTAAATCCAAATAACGATGACCGCAATAATCAAAAGGCTCAGGATCGGAGCTATGCTTGTGACAGAGCTTTCCCAACCAATAGTTGCCGCCAACATAAGGAGGCCACTCGATAGGTAACCCCCACCAGCCTTGCCTAAACGTCCACCTAACACCTCAACAGCAGCCTTCCCTTTTGCTCGAGACTCATAATCAAGCGGGATATAAGCCATCTCTTTAGTCGGGTCAAATAAACCGTATTTGACACTCTTGCTAAGAACATTCTGGATAGTACCAATCCATACGGAAACAAGCAGAGAATTGACCCCCATCATACTTACAAGCGGATCCATAAGATCTGAGAAAAGAACACAGGCAAAAAAGATGAGCCCTGTGATCAATATCGTAAAAGGAGTGACGATAGCTCCCCAGAACCAGCCGAAACGAGTGATAACGCTCTTTGAGGTTAGAATAACCAATATCGTAGCAATACCTGTTCCTGATGAATAGTAACCCATGAAGGAGTTGTAGTCCGTCGGGTTAGGGAACTGGATGTTCATCTGGTTTTTCCAGAGTAACTCAATCAAATTGATGGAAATACCGTAACAGAGAACAAGCAGAGCGATCATCATCAGGTAAGAAGAAGAGAGGACCATGCGAAAACTATCAAAAACAGACAACTTTACTTTTGCCTTTTTTGGCTTTTTTTCCTGTTCGTCGGGGTTAAAGAACCTTCGATCCGTCAAAACATGAGTATGAACCCAACGATAAAGGTAACAAATCCCTATACCCCCAAGTAGCGTCACTCCACAGATCAACTGAACCATCATCAAAGTTGAGCCCATGGAGAATACTTTCACCGAAATACCGGAAAGAATCATGGAAAAGTTAGCGAGAAGGATAAACATAGCGTAAAATCGCTTCGCTTCTTCCGTCTTCGTAATTTCATTCGCAAACTGCCAGAACAGCAACGCATTCATAACACTGCCCCAGAGTTCGCTCATCACATAAAACAGTGAATAAGTCCACGTCTGGAAAATGGAAAAGAAGTGAGTAAGAGCTGGGTAGCTTTGCTTAAGAGACAGAACAAACTCTGCCGAAGGATGAAATAGCGTCTTAAAAGGAAAGAAGACGAATGCAAACAAAGTGAAAAACGACAGGAAAAAAGTAACAACCGTGTAAAAAACAGCCTTTTTACTGAGGCTATCCACCAATTTTCCATATCCAATCACGAACAAAATAGAAGCTGGAAAAACGACATAACCTTTGAGGAAGGGGATAACCGCCGCCCCCCCTTCAGAAATAACAAGGGCGTCTTTCGTATTTCTGAGGATAGTGTAGATAAAGATAATCAAAAACTGCATGAAAGCCATAGGGAGGAACTTCTTCAACTCACTTCCCATAATCGGCCAAAAAAAGGCTCTAATCTTCCCAAAATTTGGGGTAGAAGATTTCTGTCCTGCTTGCATTCCTCGAACGCTCCGTTTTTACTTGGGGTTATCCGGACCCAGGCGTGAACTCAGCTTTCAAGGTCAACGATTACGCCTAGGCTACAAAATGAGCCGAAGGGTACTATAAATCTGGCCGAGATGCAACTCCAGTCTTCGAGGACTACATCTTCTCCTAGGGAATCAGGGTATCAATCCCATCTGGGTGGATGGCTCATGGAGCACAGTGCGGACTCTGCAACTGATGAGGACCTGGAGCAGGAACATGGTGATGGTGTTCGGGAACATGGTGATGGTGTTCGGGAACATGGTGATGGTGTTCGGGAACATGGTGATGGTGTTCGGGAACATGGTGATGGTGTTCGGGAACATGGTGGTGGTGTTCG
>JAGNWK010000137.1 GCA_017985985.1 Oligoflexales bacterium | reverse complement strand
AACAAGAAGCAAAAGCAAGACAGGAAGCAGAAGCAAGAGCAAGACAAGAAGAAGATGCAAGAGCGAGACAGGAAGCAGAAGCAAGAGCAAGACAGGAAGCAGATGCAAGAGCGAGACAGGAAGCAGAGGCAAGAGCGAGACAGGAAGCAGAGGCAAGAGCGAGACAGGAAGCAGAGGCAAGAGCAAGACAGGTAGCATTATCTGCGCCTAGAGTTAGTGCTCAGAATAAGCAGGCAGCTCTAGTTGAAGCTATGAACGATGTAGAAAGGTGGGGGGGACTGTCGAGCGTTTTCTACCTAGGAGCCGATCGAATACCTATCTCTACAAGTGATAAATTTAAATTTCAAGGACGTTTGGGGGCAGGAAGCTTTGGGTCTGTTGATAAGTTTCGTTACTACAGTAGTTATGGGGCGATAGATTTAGCCATAAAAACCCAAATAACTGGGGATAGTGGTGCTTTTATGAAAGAAGTGAACACACATCAATTTCTCTCCAATGCAGATATAAACCATGAGCATGTTTTACAGTTTCTAAAATCTTCTTATAGTAATGGTGTAGGGTTTATGCTGATGGAGAGTGCTACCAGCACTATAGAAAAAAACATGCCAAGCACGAGGGAAAGTTTGCGAAATGAATTTGTCAAATTCTTAGGAAGTCTAAAGTTTATGCATGATAATAGCTTTGTCCATAGAGATTTGAAACCTGCAAATATTTTTATTGTGGATGGAAAAATCAAATTAGGAGATTTTGGTCTTGCTGAGTATATGAGGTGGAGGCGCCCTCCAGGAGCAAATAATATTGCTGGAACACCTCATACAATCGCCCCTGAAGTTTGGCTCAATCCAAACCAAGCGGATTTATATCGAGCAGACATTTATAGCGCTGGAATTACGATGGCGTGGAGAGCACAAATAGCTTCGGATCCCGCTCATCCAGATGCTTTTACAAAGAGGGTGAGCAGGTATTCGGAAAACTTTGGATACGGAGGGGAAATGTACAAGGTCTTCACTTATGACACAAGCAATTTTAGGTGGGATTTTTGGGGAGGCTATGATCAAATACTGTTAAACGGGGTTCGTGATCTCCGGTCCCGAAAGGTCCTTGTTAGTTCTGAGATGAGCAGAATATTTCGATGGATGACGAGCGAAAATATTTTTCAGAGAGGTAACCTAGAGCAAAGAATTTTGGAATTACACCAAATAAAAATCGTACTACTTTTACACAGCCTAAAACAAAGATGGGGGCTCCTGAATCCTAAACTCCAGCAATTCCCGGTCTGGATTCAAAACGGATTGCATCCTCCACTGCAAGCTGTCCTAAACTAATTTTCTAGGAATAGCTGGGTGCAGACGAGCCACTAACTCATAGTCACCTTCTTTGATTTTCTTAGTCTGTATCACTCGGTTTTTCCAGCTAAGCACTTCTTCAGAGCTCTTTTTCAATAAAATGCCATCAGACCTTTTGCCTTGGGAAGAAAAAATTGGCTTTTCTCTGATACTCCTAAAGGGGCAGAAGCCAGCAGTATCATCCTAGCCCCCAAAATAAAGTGTCTAAATATTAGACGTATCCTCTGCTAGAGGTCTTAATTTTTAGACGCACCCCTGTTATTGCTATTTTTTGAAAATTATAAGCACAAAATTTTACAGATCATATTTCAGAAGGCCTATTTGGTATCCTTCTTGCGATACCAATACTCACGTTTATAAAAATATGCGTTAACTCCTCTTAGAGTTAGGATAGAAACATGAAAAAATTTGCATTTATTATGACGCTATGTGTGTTTTACTCCTCTTTATCTTTAGCCGAAGCGCAAAGAAAACTTCTCTCTGGTTCTCTCTTGGCATTAGTAACACAATTCTCAAAGGTAGCATCCGAAGATGATTTTGGGTACCAGTACGCACTGCTAGAAAAGGATAGGAACCCTGTTTTCCTTCTCGGAGAGAGCCATATCAAGAATTTAATGGAAAAGAAAAACGGCAGAGATTTAATATCTAGCTTCAGACTTGTTGGACATGAGGAAGTGCCCAAAAAAGAGATGGAAATTTTATTACAAAAAGTAGACCCACACGAGGCCTCTTTTATTCATGCTTATAAAACTGTTTTAACGAAATTTCAGTGGTGTTTTGTTTTATTATTTGGCATTTGCTCAAGTTCAATAAATGATGTCTTATCCCTATCTCAAACTGTTGTCGACCCAAACGATGGCCAATATCAAGAAACTCTAAAATTGACTTTAAAATCATTTAACCCAACAAGGGACCGTGTCGCAATTGGCCTTGAAGGATTTTATTCAATTGAAAATGTTAGAGACTCTGACGGCTACATCCTCCATGATCGCGATCAAAGGATGGCAAAAAGCATTGATTTTATTCTTGCACAGCTTACAGATAAAAATAAAACACCTTTACTTGTCATTGTAGGAAAAGACCATCTTCAGGGGATGATACATGAGCTTCGTTACACCCTTGGTTTTAAGATACTCGTTGATAACATTCAGAAAGTCGAAGTAAGCGACGCAAACAAACCCACAGCCACAGATAGTGGAATTGCGAAGAACCTGATGTTCTATGTACTGCCGTGCCTTGTAAGCCTCCGGTTTTCCTATCTCCTCGTACATCGAAGGCCTCTTACGAGACCGGTATCGTTCGCCGTTGGTTTCTTAGCTTACCGCTTAAGTATGGAAACAATATCGGCAGTTTATTACACTGCTCGTTCTTTATACTCCAGCGAGAGGTCCATCGAGGATGTCCAAAATCCAGTTGAACTTTGAAGAGAAGTAGCTCCAATGCTGTTTGCAGCAAACTGCAGTGATCAAATGTCTTGAAAATCATGGCACATTGGTAGGAGCAAAAAAAGATCGGTTTGGTTGGACAGTTCTCCACTACGCAGTAGAAAACGGTCACCTACCAGTTCTATTTGTAAAGCTGAATTGTTAATTGTTAACACCTGTGAGGACTTAGAGCTAGATCTTTAACCTTCCTCAAGGGGATCCCATATCATTATTCTGTCTTCGACATCACCCGTTGAAAGCTGGGGCGAGCCACTATCCTACCGAGCCATCCATAAACTTTAGGGTAATTTACAGCCCATTCTTCACTTTGCTTGATGCTAAAAAACTGCCTTGCAAAAGGGAAGAGGTGGACATCAGCCAAGGTCATCGGACCAGAAAATAAAAATGGACTGTCGGTAAGTTGCTTCTCCCACTTTGCAAAATGGGTATGCAACCGCGAGACAAGATCTGTGATCTGGACTTCTGTCAGATTTGACAGCTTATATTTAAAGAGGTCGAGGTCAGGTTTAAAGATGTAATCACACCAATGGGTCCATAGACGAACCTGTACCCTTGAAACAGGATCTTTGGGCATCAGAGGGGACTTTGGAAAAGTTTCGTCGAGGTACTCGGTGATGATAGTCGATTGAAAAACGACCTGTTTACTGCCTTCAAAATGATGTACCAAAAGGGGTACTTTCCCTTCGGGGTGCAGGGCCAGCAGTTCTGCTGAGAAGTGGCGTAGATTCTCTTCCAACAGTAGGTAGGGAATTTGTTTTTCTTCCAAAACCATTCGAACTCTTATGGCAAATGGGCATCTTCGAAAAGAATGCAAGACGATCCGATCCATATATATCCTTTCAATCCGCATATATTTTTTCAATCCCCAGGGGGAGATTTAAGACCTACAGCTTGCGACCCCAGGGGGGGAGATTTAAAGTGGGGGGAACGCCCTCTTTAGAAAACAAGACCTAGGCACAAAGTATAAAAAACCCGCCATCATTTTGGCAGGCAACAGCGTCACCCCCTTGACGCGCTTAGGCAAGGGCCTAATAAACCAGATCATCTTAACTGGCACAAAGCTTGCTTACTATCATTTCAGTCATCCTATTTTGTGGAGTGAGTGAAGCCGGTGAGAGAAGCATGTTTTAAAAAAACTACCCGTCGCCTACAGCTTTCCTTCTTATGCCTTTTTATCATCAGCTTTGCCTCAGGTCTTTTTGCTAAGGGTCGCTTCAACGAGATGGTGCTGACTCTCGAACAAGAGGGGCCTGTCTACTACAGAGCAGACGATCAGGCAGGAGCTATTCTTCTTCATTTTAAAAGTGCAAAGATGGGTGAACTTTCTCCGTTGCAACTCTACGATGAACGCTTGATC
>JAGNWK010000063.1 GCA_017985985.1 Oligoflexales bacterium | reverse complement strand
CAGTTCCCACTGAGCATCTGATACACCTTCAAACCGTCCCGCCATTTTCAGCCTCCGCAACAGACAACGGTAGCGAAGCTAGCTTACTTATCGGTGTTTATCAAGAATTATAGTGGGATAGGCTCATAGTCCATTTTTTATAAGTTACCTGTTTTTTACTTTATTCCTACTTTTTCAAATTCAATATCCCAAAGGGACAGGACACCTCTTCCTCAGTCTGTTTGGCAATATCATCACCATAGCGATTACCACTAGTTTGATCATTATTTTCTGGTCATCAAAAGAAGAAGCCTGGCTCCGCTATGACCCTGTACAGACCGTCGCTCCAGAACGCATAAGCTTAGGAGCTTCCCCATTTGTACTTCAAGAAGAGATAGGCTACTTCACAAAATCCAAAGAGACCCTTCAATTTTTAGCAAATGCAATAGCTACAGAAATTAGTCTTGTCTATCTTGGCAAAAGATTTTCTTATTTCACCATCTTTTCATTTGTTATTTTCATATTTATAGTGCTTCTCTTTTTTGTGCATATCATGAACAAAAAAGAGAAGTATAAAGTTAAAAAAATATACTTAAAATTTAATAAGATGATGGCAAAAAAAGGACTTCGGAGATCAGCGAATGAAGGGCCTGAGACTTTCGGTGAAAAATGCCTCGCGAAGCTCCCTGAGCAGGCTTTCTTAGTTCGTAGGTTTATTCAGCTCTATCTAGAATTATCTTACTCATCTCAAGAAATACCTGCATCCAAAGTGAAAGAGATGAGCAAAATCCTTCGCAACTTGAATACTTGATTCTATGATCCCATTCTTTTTTTTTACGAATCTTATCCATACAAAAAATGGTGAGTGTACTCATCCCCAAGTTATGCTAACAAGAAGGAAACCCAAGCAAGAAGGGGTTTTGGGAAAAATATCTCTGCTTTTCCAAAGCAAAAACCGGAAAAATCTATGAGTCCCCTAAAAAGCATTTTATTTTGTTCTTATTTTTTCTTGGGAATGGCGAGTTTCTTACCGCTAGAAGAACAGCATTCTGGATTTTTTTGGCTTATCTTTTTTATGGTCAAATGCTCACTGCTCCTTCCCGGTCTGCTTCTGCTTCTTTGGGGACATGGACTAGCCCTATGCTCCTGGACAAAGGCTTCCGAAGATAAAGCCGACTCCCTATCGATCTTGAGTGAAATGCTTCTTGGACTAGTCCTAGTCGGATTAGAGGTGTTTATCTTAGGGCTTTTTATTCATCCAAAGATCAGCGCCTGGTTTCCTTTCTTTGCTGGTTTTGGTTTTCTCATTTTTTTCCAAAATCAATTGCAGAAACGTCTTATCCAAGTACGACTAGGCTTTTTCGATTTCTGGAAAGACTTTTCCCCCTATCAAAAAATATCGATCTTCTTGATAGGCGCTTTATGGTCTCTTAGACTCCTCCAGCTTTTCGACTTCCAAAATCACGAGGACGCCTACCTTTATCACCTATCCCTCTCAGAAATATGGCTGTATCTAGGGAAAACAGGTTTTACTTTGAGTAATGTCTGTTCCGGCTACGCCTGGATCATGGAACACTTTTTTCTGCTGATAAAAACACTTGTAGGAGGGAATGCTGAACAGAATGCTCTCGCCCAAATAAGTCATGCGTTCCTAGGTTTTGGAGCCTTCTTCCTTCTTATCATGAAAATTCTAAGACCCTATGGCCGAACCGCTCAGATCATGGGTTCTATCTTATTTTTACAACCCCATTTCCTTGCCTTTCTCACTTTACCTAAAAATGATGGGATTCAACTGGGCGGATTGGCTTTGGCCTTCTACGGCTTATTTCGCGAAAAACCAAAGTACTTCCTCATCGGAGCCGTCGTCGCCCCAGCAGCCAAAGTCTCAGCTGCTGCTTCTTTAGCCATCATTACGATTTATTTTCTTGTAAAAAAAATAAGAAACAAAGCAAAATTCTTCCCACTTTGCAAACTGCTTTTTCAAGGAACTCTACTCAGCTTATTGTCCATAAGTCCATTCCTGATCCACAACACCTACATGACCGGCAACCCTCTATTCCCGATTGCTAATAATTTTTTCAAATCAAAATTTGGACCTCAAAGTTTTGCGAGCATCACAGATCGTAGCCCTTTTACAGCTCAGTTCTCCGATATAGGCCAGACTAGTCTTTTCTTATTAAAATTTTTCCCATTCATCTACGTTGGTTTACTGGCAAGTATTCTGATTCGTTTTTTCAGGAAAGAATCGCCAAAAAAATTAGATAGTAGCTTCTATCAGCTCGGTTTATTCGGACTCATCTCTCTCTCCATCTTGCTCGGACCTATCGCTCAGGCCTTAGACGGTCGATTTTTCTTACTCTTCATCAGTCTTCTCCTCTGCGCTTCCTTGATTTTCCTTATATCTTCCATCAAAGACCTACCCAAAGAAAAGTTTTGGCTAACCCTCTTCTCTCTCCTATTACTTTCTCAGTCTCAATCAGAGGTTCTCCTTTCGAAGGCTAAGGAGTTCTTTTTAAAACCACAACTGACCGCTGATTTTTTTGAGAGAAAACCCCTTATCGCGATCAACCACGAACTATCTTCCTTAGCCCCATTTGATCAAAAAAAGATCTTAACCATCTCTGAAACGAACACTTCCTATTTTTTAAAAAAATCTACTTTTTTACACCCCTCCTTCTCGTACCCCTTCCTCCTAAAGCCATGGGTGGATTTAGATGATGAGGAAAAAAAGAAGCTTATTGAAGACTTAAAGCCTGACTTTTTAATCCTTCATAAAAGCCAGAAGGAATCCCTCTCCAGATATTTTCGATCAGACAAAGTAGTTCTGAAAAAAGACCCATTTATCGTCCTTGATACTCAAAACTAGGAACCTTCCCAGTGAGGAGATTCAGGTTTAGGCTACTGAGGCCTCAAGGACTGTTCGACTTGATTCAGTTCTTGGGAAACTTTAGAGAGTTGTTGGCCCATTTGTTGCCACAACTCAGGTTCGACGGAGGACCCATGATCCATGAGGAGAACTTGCTTTTTGAGGGAGGAGAGAAGTTCCCGCAATTGCTTTCTTCTCAGCTCTGACCTCAGCTTAGCAATCGCGCCTTTCTTATCTTCATTCGTAAAAGCTGAAGCCCTATCCTGAAATTCTCGGATCAGAGACTCCACATTTGAAGCATAGGCTGAGACCCAATCGGATATAGGTTTCTGCGAGGGAGAAACATCACCCACCCGAAGAGACTCGAGAAGCTCCTTAGCCCACTCCCTCCACTCCCCTCGTAACTTCAGATCAGAGAATAGAAAACTCTCCAAATCTTCGATATTCAAAACCTGTGGCTCTGCATAGTAAATCTGTCCCAAAACTTCCTTTTCTAAAGGTCCAAGGAATGAATCTTCCTGAATCGCATCCTCTTCAACAAGATCTTGGGCATCGCCTGAACTTTCTTTTGAATGCTTTCTTTTCGAACTCTGCAACTGCCTCCGCAATAAGGGGAGTTCGATCCCTGTTTTCATAGCGATCTGCTGCATGAGATAGTTTTGGCGCAGGGGATCCTTCATCTGCGCCAGCAAGGGGAAGAATTCAGAACGAACCAATTCAGGCACACCTGTCGAGGGTGCTTTTTTAAGTTTATGCGTGATCACGAAATCAAACAGATCGACAGCACTGTCTATCAAAGCACGCAGAGCGTCTGCGCCCTCCTTCTTCAAAAAACTATCCGGGTCTTCTCCTTCGGG
Organism: Oligoflexales bacterium; assembly: GCA_017985985.1. Taxonomy (GTDB): domain Bacteria; phylum Bdellovibrionota_B; class Oligoflexia; order Oligoflexales; family Bog-1112; genus JAGNWK01. The sequence continues at coordinate 11,602 of JAGNWK010000063.1, read as the reverse complement.
GAGTCGCAGGACCTTGAAGAAAAGATGGGGAAAGGAAAAGGAAAGTTCAAACGTTCTCAAAACAGCCTTAAGTCCCGCCTCATCTCCGTCAAAAAGCAGGTAAACGCTTTTGACGGTGTGGCTAAGCCGATCCAGATGACTCTGAGTCAGAGCTGTCCCTTGGCAGGCGACGGCTTCTTCAAATCCCTGCCTCCAAAGCTGAATGGCATCCATATAACCTTCGACAACCAGGGCTCGCCCTGTTCGAAGCATGCCTTTTTGAGCCCTATCAAAACCAAAAAGAATAGAGGCTTTATCATAACGACTGTTCTTGTATTTTTGAGGCTCACCCTCTTCCAGAGCACGTCCAGCAAAAGCGATCAGCCGGCCCTGTGGATCATGGATAGGCAACATGAGGCGGTTTTGAAAAAAGTCATAAGCCTTATGCGAGTAGAGATTGGCAAGAGAACACTGACTCACATCCTCCTTGCTGAAACCCTCCTGTTGGAGATGCAAAAGCAGCTGGGTGCCACCAGCGGGGGCATAGCCAAAACCAAAACGCTGGACATCTTCAGCATGAAAACCTCTCAGCTCTAGATAAGATCTTGCTTTTTCACCTTTAAGTTCAGACAACTGCTTCCGAAAAAACTCATCTGCTGATTTCATGAGCAGCTGATAGCCCGATCGCTTTTTCCAGTCTTTACGGCGCTGTTCTAGGTTTTCTGACTCGGGAAGCGGGATAGAGTACTTATTGGCAAGCCACTCTAGGGCTTCGAAAAATTTTAAACCCTGCCTTTGGGTTACAAAACTAATAGCGTCGCCATGAGCCCCACAGCCAAAGCAATGATAGTGGTCCTCATAAACATAAAAACTTGGGGTGTGCTCTTCATGAAAGGGGCAGCAACCTGTAAGTTGGGAGGCCTTCCTCTGCAAACTCACAGACTCCCCAATCAGGGCAGCCAGTGGAGTTTTTGCGAGAACCCTGTCTTTGAGATCATCTGAAATAGGCATAAACTTCACTTCAAATTGGCAGCAGCTGTATAGACAGACTTGTCTATTTTATGTATAGATTCCAGCCCGGGAGCGGTGTTAAAAAGGAGTCGTCCTTTTTTTAGGGGATAAAGAAGTCCTTTAACAGCGAATGACGGAGTCATCTTTTCCAGTACCTTATAAGCATTCTATAGCAAGAATACAGATAATTATGATCTTAGGCCTCGCTTTGTTGAGCCAAACTGCCTAAGTATTCATAGCAGAAGCTCGTTATGAGCGAAACAATCTCCGTGTAAAGGCAAGATTGCTTCGTCGCCTACGGCTCCTCGCAATGACGAAATCGTAATACTTAGACAGTTGGAGCATGGACAAGATCTCTATGGAGGGAAACCAGTGAGCTCGTTTTCTATGAACAAAATGCCAATTTTTAGAGGATCCTACATGAGACTGGTGATGATCATCATAAGCCTAGCCTTGCTGAACCTAGGCCAAAATTCTTATGGAGGAAGCCCGACTGGTCAAGGCCATCAGTCGCGTCACCTGAAACCCACCGTCCTACAAAGAATAAGTAAATTACAAGAATCAAAGCATCGCTTAAGAGAGCTCGGTGGCCAATATGAAGTTTTGAATGCGGAATTAAAGCAACTTTACCTCACCATTGAAGACATGCCGAAGCCCGCCGACCATATACTCCACACTCGAAAGAGTATCTTTGACGATATGACCCGACTTAAAGAGCTCATAGATAATGGCTGGAAAATTTACCGACAAAATATGGCGGTTCTACCAGGGCTCTTAGAGGAGCTCCAGGTAGCCGAGCTTCACAGAGTGAGGATGCCCGCAGAACAAGACCCTAGCAAGTTCTGCCGTCACTCCTCAGCCGTTCGGGAATTAGATTCAAGGTTGATGGTGAGCTCCGACTACATTCAACAAAATATTCCCATGCTCACTCCAAGTTGGCTGCTAGAAGTACAGCTGCAGTTAGTAAACGCTCAAACCCTTTACCAGGTGCTGCTAAGAAATGTGGATTACATTTTACAAGCCACTCCCCCTCCTGCATCAAGAACAGCAGCAGCGCCTCCTCTACCAAGAATAGCGGTAATACCGCCTCTTACCTTGATGAGAGCGGCAGCACTCGGCGAAAGAAAATTAGCAAAGTCTGATCCTGCTCTTGCAGACCTCACCGATAGAGGTACAAGAGCTAGAGCCCTCCGTGCTCTCATCGAAGCAGGCAGGGCTACCCGAGATAGGTGTGACGTCTCGCCTGTCAGAGAAGATTAAGATCCAGAACCCTAGGACCATCCCTCAAGTCGTATAGCAAGGCATTGAGAAGCGAGCTCCTCAGTTTACTTGCTGGCAAATGAGCAGCGCGACGAAAATAACCCAGCTAGACGACTTGTGGGATGGTTCCTAGTAACCTTAAGAGAGAATTATGCGCGACAAGCAGGTCCGTAAGGCTTCCCCTAGTCGAGTATCTGAATGCAAAGTGTTTTCACACTCCGCTCTCTGGTTATGGTCTGTTCTTGTCGAGACGCTCCGCTTATTAGGCTTGCTTTTCCCCGGTCGGCTCCGCAGATTTTTTGAGGAAAGAAAGTCTTACAAAAAAGAACTCGAAAAAATTCGCAGCCTTCGGGGACAACACAAACACTCGGTTCTTTTTTTCTGCAGCTCAGCTGGTGAATATGAGCAGGCAAGACCTCTGCTCGAACATTGGCAAGAAAAGAGCGTTCTTTGCACCCTCGTCTTTTTCTCGCCCTCAGGGAAATCCTATGCAAAAACTCAGCGAGAACAGAATATCTTTTTCCTTTCCCCCCTCGATACGCTCTGGGATTGGAAGGCCCTATTTGAAGCAGCTCAGCCAGATGCGACTCTTGTGGTCCGGCACGAGCTCTGGCCCTGCTTTCTTCATATAGCGAGCATCTATAGCACTCTCTATCTTCTCAACGCCAGTCAGGGTAGTAGGCCTTTATCGCGGTGGGGAAGCTTCCTAAGAAGCCATCTCCTATCCTATTTCTCTGCGATTCACAGTGTTTCAGAAAAGGATGCCCAGTTTTTCAAAAACCTGCTCCCGGCAAATTCTAAGACAAGCATTTTCGTATCAGGAGACAGCAAATTTGATCGCGTCATCCAGAGATCTGCAGCTAAAAAAGACCGCGTAGCTGAGATCAAGGCGGAACTTGACCGTGCTTTTCCAAGCAAACCCCTGAGACTTACTCTAGGTAGTGCCTGGCCAGCTGACGTCGAGTTAGGGCTTGAAGCTTTTCTTTCTTACAAAAATGCTAATAAAAGTAGCTTAGCAGGACGGGAGGACAGTGTCGGCTCCATATCATCAAAGCCCCCCAGAGTTCTGCAGTGCATCATCGTTCCTCATCAACCAAACCAAGTGCACCTTGCAGAAATTCAGCAGAACTGTCAAAGCAAGCGACTGAGTTGCATCCTCTTCTCCGAACTAAAAAACTATAAGGCTGAGGGACCCATCAAAGACGTCGTCATCGTCGACGCCATGGGCTGGCTCTGTGAACTCTACGGAGCCTCTGACCTTGCCTTTGTGGGAGGTGCTATGCATCATCAAGTACATAACGTCCTAGAACCAGCCAGCCACGGGCTCAGCATAGCTTTTGGCCCCCTCTACCAAAATAGCCATGAGGCTATTAAGCTGGTGGAAGCTAGTCTCGCCTGCTCGGTTAGAGACACAACCGAACTTCTGACTTGGATCACAAAACATTTAGCAAGACCAGCTGACAAAACCAGCGTTCTGCAATTCTTAGAGAAAGAAGCACAGGCCAGTAAAAAAATGATCAGTCAGATTGAACAAGCCTCCCTGCTTAAACAGCAAGAATGAGACCAAACTGTAGACCGCTAATGAGACAGGTTTAATTATTGGTAGAGGAAAGTGAACACTGTGAGGTGGGGCATCTTAACCCTATTTTCAGACAATTTGCCCCTGTAGACCTAGAATGAAGATGACTGACTGAGTCCCTTAATTTTTCTTCCTCATCTCAAGATTGAAACCCCAGAAGGCAGTCCAAGACCCCAGTCAGAAGCAGCGTGAGAAGCTCGATCTGCGCTCGAACTTAGACTATGGATAACATGCTGTTTCTGTTCAAAGTCGCTCAGCTTGCCTCCCCGAGTCCTGAGGTCTTGCAAAAGAAGAGCACTAAAAGCAGCTAATTGCGGAGCTGCAAAAGAAGTTCCAGACTCAAAAGACCGAACCGACTGGCTCCACACCCCCTCCGCTGGGACAGATAGAGTTCGTGCTTGCAAAGCAGAATAGAGACCAGGAATGGTCGTAGTCAAAGCATTCTCATCCCCAAATACATCCAAACTCACTGCAAAGAGAGTCAACGACTGCTCCAAGTTCACAGAATGGGAAAACTCTTTTATAAGCGCAAGGTCGTAGGAGAAGAGATTATCGATAAATCCTAGTCCCCGCACTTGACGAATAAGGGAGAGCTTGCCATCAAGATCCGTCCCTGTATTGCCAAGAGCCTTGCAAAGAATTTTTTTCTGCACCATAACGCTAAGCTCTTCAAAAAAAAGAGGATCCAAGGATAGAAGTCCTCTCGCTGGAGCAAAGGAGCGACTAAAGTTGACAATATCGATGCTCTGCTGTGAGTTCATGAAATGCATAGCTTCTGCATAAGATCGAGCATCTGAACTGACCGGGATGATTTCCAAAGCAGGTGCTAGCTTAAGCAGAACATCGATAACACTATTCCCATGTTGCATGCGCACAGGATTCCCAAACCTGTGCACGGGATGAATAAAAGATTTTGCGTAAAAAAGTCTCTGCTGATCGAGAATTTCTGCATCAAAAATATCGAATACAGCTACTTTAATGCCCCTTCCATCATAGATTTTTTGCAACTGATCGATTTGCAAGCGACTAAACTGGGGGTGAATTTTCAAAATAAAACGATTCAGCTCATCCACAAAGAGTTCAAGCTGTGCTTTGCTATCATCAAATCTTGCTCGTTCCCTATTTTGATCAGCTAATGAAAGATCTGTGAAGAGAAGATCCACGAGAGAAAGGTAGTCGTGAACCTCAGAGCTCCAATGAATCATCCCCGTCCCAAGAATCAGTTCTTTTTGCTCAGAGAAAGAAAGTCTTTCAGGCTCAGGTGGCAGCTGTTCAAACTTATCTAAGATGGCTATCCATTGTGGGTCTAATTCTAATCTAACAATTTGCGATAGATCTTCGAAGGAGCTCTGGTACTTGTTTTTAGCAAAGATCTGTGAACTGATTATGAAGATAAAAGTAAGAACAATTTTTTTTAGCTGAAGAAACATAAACATCCCCCGCGAGCCATAAGGGTGTAAAGTCTTAAAGAGGAGGGAACGCCCTCTTTAGAAAAAGTCTTTTGCGTGGGAACTAGTCACCACCTGTCAGTTGATATCGAATCATTGTATATATCTTATATCATTGATATATTTACCAGAGAAGAAAATAGTAAGTCTAGCAAGGAAGAAGGTCTGGGAGAAAGCTGCGCAGCTGGTTTCTCCAAACAAGTACAGCAACTGGCCAGTCAAATTTAAGGACTTAGAACTTCTTCCGACATAACGATGACCACTCACGCATCGATGAGGAGTACCTTTTGACTCTAGTTTACAGAGCTAATCAGGCTGCTAGATCTTTTTTAGGTATCCTTTTTCTTTTATCTTCGCAGGTGAAAGCAGCAGCCACCTTAGATTGGCCTACTTGTGTAGACCTCGCAAAAAATCATGCTCTCCTTTTGAAAGAGGCTCAAGAAAACATCCATAAAGGGCAAGAAAATATCACCACAGCTCGATCGGACTTCCTCCCTCATCTCAGTGCGACAGCAGGGGTCAGTCAAGACAGACAAAGTCAGTCCGTGGTCCCTGTCGATATTCGCAATGACTTTTCCTTAGGACTTACTATCAAACAGAGCCTATATTCAGGGGGAAGCGGTAAGGCTAGCTTAGAACGCTCTCGTCTTAATCTTGAATCGAGTCAGCTTGAGGCTGAACAAGCAAAAATAAAATTGGGCCACGATCTCCGTGCGGCCTTTGATACTGTTCTTTATAATCAAGAATTGATTCGAGTGATTGAAAGAGCTCTAGCACGGAGAAAGCAAAATACTTCGATCGTTCAACTCCGCTATGAAGGTGGTAGTGAACACAAAGGTTCTCTATTAAAAGCAAAAGCTTCAAGATTACAAGCTGAGGCCGATCTTTCCCAAGCAAAGAGAGCTCTGAAGCTAGCAAAAGCACAGCTTGCTCGTACTGTGGGACAAGACTTAGAAACAGACATCACCTTGCTTGGCCGCCTGCGAGAGGGTCCAAGTTTAAGCACAGAACCGGACTTTGAAACAATAGCCACTCAGCTGATTGCCCGTCGTAAAGCAGTCACAGATGTCCAAGCTAATGAAGCCAGCATCCGAGTTCAGAGATCCACTTATTATCCACAAATAGCAGCTGAAGCAGGAGTGACAAGAGCCTCATCTATCTGGCCACCCGACAGCAATCGCTACACAGTAGGGGTGAGCATCAGTATGATGCTTTATGATGGAAGTAAAACTCCAGCGAATGTCCGTGCAGCAACTGCGGATTTAATGAAAGCAAAATGGGCGCTAGCCGATACAGAAAAACAAGCACTGCTCAATCTCAAGCAAAGTTTTACGACATTAGTTGACAGCAAAGAGCGAGTTCATGTTCTGAGGCAGATTCTCAAGGCTTCAGAGGTGCAAGCACAAGTCACTCGCAGTCAATATACTTTGGGTCTTACGACATTCCAAACTTGGGACCAAATTGAAAGTGACCTGATCCATAATGAACGATCTTTACTACAAGGTTATAAAGATCTTGCTCAAGCACAGACAGAATGGGAGAGCTCCATCGGCAAAAAAATAGAAGAGATAACACCATGAAAATTCCAAAACACATTATAGTTTTGATCATCTTCGGACTGTGTATAGCGGGAACTTGGTTCTTTTATAAGAGGAGCAACCCGAAGGAAGAGTCCCCAAGCGTTTCTTATACGATTGGGAAAGGAAATTTACGCCTCGACATCCTAGCTACAGGAAAAGTACAGCCAGATAATCGCTTAGAACTGAAGGCACCCATACCAGGTCGAATAGAAGATATCTATATTGAAGAAGGAGAGAACGTAAAAGTCGGGCAAACTTTAGCCCGCATGAGCTCTACGGACCGTGCTGCTCTGCTCGATTTAGCGAGATCAAAAGGAAAGAAAGCTTTAAAAAACATGGGTGATATCTTCCGAGCGACACCTATCGTAGCCCCCATTTCTGGTCAAGTCATCGCCAGAAATGTGGAGCCAGGTCAGACGATCAGTAGCTCTGATGTAACTTTCGTTCTCTCCAATCACCCCCTCGTCGTAGCTCAAGTTGATGAAACAGATATGGCAAGGGTCTATCTCCACCAGACGGTTGAACTCTCTTTAGATGCCTACCCTAACGACATTATCCAGGGATCTGTAACTCAGATCGCTTTTGAGTCTAAAACTGTGAGCAATGTGACTGTTTATGAAGTGAAGGTTGTCCCTAAGGTGGTTCCACCTCATATGCGCAGTGGGATGACAGCGAATGTCCGTTTCCTATTAGAGGAAAAAAAGGACGTGATTTTAGTCCCAGCCGGTTTAGTAAAACAGACAGACGAAGGGCCGGTCGTTTTTATGGCTGATGATAATTCCGCGGACAAAAATTCTAAAAATCATAATAAAAAAAGCGATAAAATGCTGAATAAGCGAAATATAAAGCTAGGCCTCAGCGATGGAAAAATGTGTGAGGTTTTAGAAGGTCTCGAAGTCGGTGATATAATTCTCGACGATACCAAACAAGCGATGAGCAAAGACAGCAAGAGCACAGCAACGAATCCCTTTATGCCTAATCTTCGCGGCAAGATGGGCAAGCCACGCTAACAGCCCTTATGTCCGCTAGAGCTTAGGAACCATCCCATAAGTTGTATAGCAAGGCATTGAGGAGCAAGCAGCGCAGCGACGAAAATAACGCAGCTAGACTACTTATGGGATGGCTCCTACTTTTAAAAGGCCTTTTGTAGATGCTAGAATCCGATAAGACCATGATAGAACTTAACGGTCTCAATAAAACCTATCGCATGGGTGATACGGTTTTCAATGCCCTGCAGGACATACATCTCAAAATTGAAAAAGGAGAATTTGTTGCCATCATGGGGCCTTCTGGCTCTGGTAAATCAACACTCATGCACCTTCTAGGTCTATTGGATGTTCCTAGTTCGGGCTCGTATAAACTTTTTGGTCAAGAAATTTCGAATCTTGATGAAGACCGTTTGGCTGCTCTGCGTGGAGAAAAGATCGGTTTTATCTTCCAGCAATTCAATCTCCTGTCAAGAACTTCAGCAGAGCAGAACGTGGGTTTACCGACTATCTATACGATCGGTAAACACTTCAGCAGTCGTGCCATAGCCCTGCTGAAACAGGTCGGTCTAGGCCACAGAACACAGCATAAACCCAACGAGTTGTCGGGGGGACAGCAGCAACGGGTGGCCATAGCAAGATCTTTGATCAATGCCCCCCAGCTAATCTTAGCTGACGAACCGACCGGGGCCCTCGACTCACAGAGTGAAAAAGAGGTGATGGGTATTTTAACTTCCCTGCATATGCAGGGCATCACAGTTGTCATTGTGACCCACGAACCAGACATTGCCAAATGTGTGAAACGAGTCATACGTGTACGTGATGGGAAGATTCAATCCGATGAGTTAAACCCTGACTTTCAGCCTATGTATCTTCCTGACGAACAGGCGGAGAAAGCTCCCCCCCTACCGGCAGCAGCGACAGGTCTTATGCGTTGGCTCACACAATTCTTAGCTTATACGAGTCAAGCTCTACGTTCACTACTCGCGAACAAAACCAGGTCCGCTTTGTCTATGTTAGGGATTTTAATAGGAGTTGCTTCTGTGATTGCGATGCTGGCACTCGGTGCTGGTGCCACCAAATCCATGGAGGATCAACTGGCCTCTTTAGGTTCTAATCTGCTCAGTCTGAGGCAAGGCTCATCAAAAATGGGGGGTGTCAATTTAGGCAATGGTGGAACCTCCAGAATATCACTAGCTGATGCCTCTGCTATAGCAAGCCTAAGCGATGTGAAAGCCAGCACCCCCAATGTGCAGGGAAAAGGACAGGTCGTTTACCAGGACAAAAATTGGTACACGAATATCACAGGGACAACAACACATTATCAGCAGATCCGCTCAGCCGTGCCTATTTTTGGCCGTTTCTTCACTGAGGAAGAAACTCGTTCCCGAGCAAGGGTTGCGGTGATAGGGAAGACCGTCGCTATCCAATTGTTTGAAGACAAATCCCCCATCGGAGAAGATATCAAAATCAATCGCGTGATGTTTCAAGTGATCGGAGTGCTGCCCGAAAAGGGAGCTAGCAACTTTGGCGATCAAGACGATGTGATTGTCATACCTATCCTTACAGCTATGAAGCGTCTACTCGGTAAAGAGTATGTCGACAATGTTGACATACAAGCGTCTGATGCAAGCCTAACATCTAAGCTAGAAACGGACGTCCGTACATTGATGAATATGAGACATCACATAAAATCCGAACAAGAAGACGACGCCTTTTCTATCCGTAATATGGCAGAAATTCAGCAGGCTCTGGGCTCTATGAGCAAGTTGATGTCTATCCTATTAGCGGCTATTGCTTCCATCTCCCTCCTGGTGGGAGGCATCGGTATTATGAATATCATGCTTGTTTCCGTCGCAGAAAGGACTCGTGAAATCGGCCTTAGAAAAGCCGTAGGAGCTTCCAGCAATAGCGTGCTGTCTCAGTTCCTGGTCGAATCGATTATCATCAGTTTATTGGGTGGGGTGTTTGGTATTATCTTAGGGCTTGTGATGGCACTGCTTATCTCCAAGTTTGCCGGTTGGACCGTTATTGTCACCCCAAGCTCTATTGGACTTTCCGCAGCCTTCTCCGCAATCATTGGGGTCGTCTTCGGCCTCTGGCCCGCTCGCACGGCTGCCAAACTGAATCCTATCGACGCTTTGCGCCATGAATGAATGGGTCTAAAAAGCAGATGAGCTCCGTGTAAAGGCAAGAATGCTTCGCCGCTTAGGCTCCTCGAAATGACAAAATCAAAGGACTTAGACCGCTTGGCTCAGGACAGGCTCCGTCGGAAGTCTCCATTTGCAACGAATCCACTTGCTATCAATTTCGCGATTTGGTATAGCCCTGCATCCAGCTTAAAATCATTTTCAGTGGTAAAAAATGCTATTCAAAAAAATATCGACCTATGTGGCTTCTCTATTGCTCACTACGCTAGTGGCCAGTGTCAGTTACGCTGACCCAGTCCGCCAGTTGAAAGCGACCATCACCGTCATGGAGCATGTACTAAAAGATATCGGTCTGAAAAAACAAGATCATAGCAAGCTAGTCAGAGAATTTGGTCGTTTAACGAGCAGAAGCTCGGCTCAATGTTCAATAATTCCCCATCATCTTAATAATATTGAGAGAATCCTGCGTCAGGCTGAGCTAGAAGGTAAAAGAAAGCTTGCGACATCGATCTCCCTATTAGTCTTATATCAAGAACTCTACCTGCTGAGACTGGGGCCTGACGGGATCAAACCACTTTCTCCCTATCAGCTCCAGAGAGGCCTGGAGATTGAAGAAGAGATACGAGCCACCCGCCAAGAAGACTCGATGATAGTCGTTGGCAAACCTGGAGCTGTGGGAGCTTTGTTAGATCAAGTTAGAAATCTTATGAGGCCATAAGCAGCACACTCAGAAACTGAAACGTGTGAGCTCGGTGAATTTTTGCTTAGCAAGCACACGTTGATTCTGGCTCTCGCAGTAGGCTGCACTAAATTCTGGGTCATGGGTGAAGAAAAGAAGCCAACCCTCAGCCACAGCTCGCTTGTAGATATTCGTCTTCTCGTCGATGACAAGCTCAGGATAGCGATCATAGCCCATAGTGATGGGCACATGCAGCCAGGAAGTACCTGGGATCAGATCCCCACAAAAAAAAGCCTTCACTCCCCCATCCGCATGCAGAAGCACATGCATCTGCCCAGGAGTATGACCATCGCTATATAAGAAACTTAGACGTTCGCCAAACAAGGCAGGCAGCTGTGAGACCCCTTCTGGGACAACGATAAGACGTCCAGAGTTGGTGAGTAGCTCTTCCAACTGAGGGATGAAAGAAGCCCTATCTCGCAAGTGAGGGTTTCGAGATCTGCCGTAAGCTTTTTCGCCAACGACATACTTCGCGTTTGGGAAAAGCAATCCCGACTTCGATGAACCGTAGGGCGGGAGAAGACCTCCAGCATGATCGAAGTGAAGATGAGATAGGATCACATAGTCCACTTGTTCTTCCGTAAACCCTAGCTGATTTAAACTATCAAGTAAGAGGTGCCTCTCAGGCGTTTGCACCCCATAACGCTCTGCCATTTTTGGCTCAAAAAACGCCCCTATCCCTGTTTCGCAAAGAATCACCTTGCCATCACATTCGATCAAAAGGCTGCGACATGCCAGTTCTATCCTTCCGAGTTCGTCAGGCTTCAGCCACTTCTCCCACATAGCTCTCGGAGCATTACCAAACATCGCTCCACCGTCGAGTTTTTGTCTATTGCCTTCTAAGGACGAGATGTGGACACTCATGATGAC